>JBBRRN010000153.1:0-7919 GCA_038200685.1 Nitrospirales bacterium | reverse complement strand
GGCCATCATTCGGCACACTATGCCATCCGTGCATCTACTCTTGGTTGGTGACGGAGAAGCCGCTCCAGAGTTGAAACAACAGGCGCATCGTCTGGAGCTGAATCTCTGCATTACCTGGGCCGGCAGGATTCCGTATCAGGAGGTTCCAACGTGGATCGGCGCCATGACGCTCTGTGTGGCTCCGTTCCGTGGGGACCGCGGCGAAACATCTCCGGTTAAAATTTTTGATTACCTCGCTTGCGGAAAGCCTGTGATTGCCAGCGCGATCCCCTCCCTCTCCGCCTCGTTTGTTCAAGAGGCTGGGGTTGCTTTGGTTCCTCCGGATAATCCAGCCGCATTGGCGCAGGCAATGCTGGTACTCTTGAACGATCCAGACCGGCAGGTCCACATGGTCGCAATTGGCCGACGATTTGTTGAACAAGGATTTAACTGGACACATATCACCAATCGCTTGAGAGAGTGGCTTACCACCGAGAAGCCGTCAATACACCATGCGCATCCTCGTGTTCTGTGATGAAGACCTGAGTATTGCGGCTGGCGGAGCCCGGCAGGTGCTGGAATTTTCCAAGGCCCTTTCGCTACGTTCCCACACCATCCGGATTGTGGCACCGCGGCCTGCTCAAGGCGACCAGCTCGCGCCGGAGTTCGCCTCGCTGTCATTTCGACCTGTGACTGTCTGGCGAATGGCTGGTCTTCGGCCCTTCTCGTTTCTGATTGCTTCATGGAATGTCTTAAGGCAGGAGCTGGAGGCGTGGCGGCCGGACGTGCTGCTGTGGTTCGATTCGCCAGGGCAAATGGCCCCGCTGTTTACTCTGTCGAGCCATGCCTGTGCGAGCGTACTATTTGTCAATGGTTTACCGGAGGAAGAGGTGCAAGGGATCTGGCGGCTCCCATTCGTGCGATGGGTGCTTCGCGCTGCGTTGAAAGCTGCTGCGCGCCGTGTGCAGGCGGTGGTGAGCATCTGCCGCGAGATTGTGACGCAGATGCAAGACATCTGGCGAATTCCGCCGGAGCGTTGCCACGTGATCCGCAATGGAGTCGACGAGAAACGCTTCTATCCTCAACCACATGAGGTTGCCAGGAGCGTCCTCGGACTTCCTGCTAAAGGCCTCTACATTGGATTTGTCGGTGGATTCTTTCCCTGGCATGGGTTGGAGACGTTGATCGAAGCCGTCCCTTTCGTCCGTGACAAGGTCCCCTTCGCCACGTTTTTGCTTGTGGGAGAAGGCAAAACACGACAAGCACTCGAACAGTTGGTTGAGCAACAAGGACTGACGGATATCGTCCGATTTGTTGGTCGGGCCGATTGGGCGCAGGTGCCGACCTGGATTGCGGCCTGCGATGTCTGTGTCGTGTTGCATCGGCAGACTCGATCGTACCCCGGTGATTCCATGAAATTGTGGGAATATCTGTCCTGTGGGCGTCCCGTGGTTACGACAGTCGGGCCGGGGTATGGAGAGACGGTGGAGGCTATCGGCTGCGGGCTAGCAGCGGAGCCAGACGATGCACAGGATTTGGCTCGGCAGTTGGTCCGTCTTCTTGAGGATCCTGACGAGCGAATGAAGATGGGTGAACGAGGGCGAATGGCGGTGATCCAAGCCCATACGTGGGGAGCGCGAGCCCAAGAACTGGAACAGGTGTGCAGCGCGGCTCTTGCCGCGATGCGGCGAACAGCATGATAACCAGCCGTGACATGGTAATGGCAGAACCCCAGGTCAAACACGATAGAGCTAAACCAGCCCTGCCTCGTTTGCGCCAGCGGATTCTTTTGGCTGGTGGATGGGCTGGGGCGGGATTTGTGTTGGATAAAGTGATCGCAGCGATCCAGCTCATGGTGGTAGCACGCCTGTTAACTCCGGCCGATTTCGGTGTGATGGCTGCATCCGCCGCCATCGTCTTGGCATTTATGACCATCAGTGAACTGGGCATTGAATCCGCCTTGATTGCCAAAACTTCGGTTGACCGTGAGGATTTGGCTGTCGCGTGGACCATAGCGATTGCGCGGGGAATCGCTTTGGCGGCTTGCCTCTGGGCAGCGGCTGATGCGATCGGGCAGGCGATGCAGATGCCGCAACTGGCGTCGGTCTTGCGGGTGCAAGCCTGGATGGTCGTGCTGCAGGGGTTCCAGAGTCCGGCGATGGCCATTCTCATAAAGAATCTGGATTTGCGGCGGCGTGTCACCATGGATCTCGTCCGACGTGTGATTGAAGCCGGCACGATCATCGCTCTCGCGTGGTGGCTCCGCAACGTATGGGCTTTGTTGGCTGGGCAGCTGGTCGGGATATGCGTGGGCAGTCTCCTGTCGTTCTGGGTGGCACCGTTTCGGCCGCGTCTGTCGCTTTGCACGCAGCCGCTCATCGAGTTCTTGCGTTTCGGTACCTATGTGAGCCTGACCAGCCTCCTTGTCTTTGCCGTTACGAGCGGCGGTGAATTCGTCGTGGGACGGGTGCTCGGGCCTGAAGGGCTGGGCCTCTATACTCTGGCTCTGGCCCTTCCCATCATGATCGGGATTCGTGCCCCGATTCTCATGCTCCAAGTCAGCATGCCCGTCTATTCCCAGTTGCGACTGGATAAGTCGGGAACGGTCAGAGCATTCGGCATGCACTTCGGGCTGTTGGTTCTGGTGTTGTCCCCCGTTGGAGTCATCATGGCGGTCGCCGCGCCGGAAATCGTGCGTATGCTAGGTGGTGAGAAATGGATGGAAGCCGCAGAGCCATTACGAGTGCTGTCGATTTTTGCGCTGTGCAGTGGACTAACCGGGGCCATGGGGTCTCTCCAGTATGGTCTCGGACGGCCTGAATTGCCGCTACGAGTATGGATCGGACAGTTTGTCATATATGCTGCCGCCATCGTTCCGCTGACGAATCGTTATGGGTTAATCGGAGCAGCGTGGGCGTTGAGCCTAAGCTACCTGTGCGGGTGTGGCCTGTATGTGTTCTACACGAGTCGGCTATTGGGAGCCGAGGCCTGGTCTGTATTCAGCCCGCTTGTCCGAACGGTGCTTCCTCTGGTTGCCGGGCTGAGCCTGTTCCTCCTCGTTCGGGACAGAGGAGGGAGCGCAGTGCCGGATCGCTGGACGCTGCTGGCAGGAACCTTGTCAGCGGTGGGAATGTATCTGCTCTATGTCTGGTGGGTCGAGTATCCACGACTCTTGAAACTGTGGCAGGCCTGAATGCAGAGGTAAACTGTGCCGACCGATGTCACTATTTCGATCGTGAACTGGAACACACAGGTGTTGCTTGAGCAGTGCCTTGCCTCGCTCTCGGAAGGAATTACGGGCATTAGTGCCAAGATCGTGGTGGTGGACAATGCGTCTAAGGATCGTAGTGCCGAGATTGTCAGGGACCGATTCCCTCAGATCACCTTGATGGCGAATGAGGCCAACCTCGGATTTGCGCATGGGAATAACCAAGCCTATGCCCAAGCCGAAGGTCGATACTTCCTTCTATTGAATCCCGACACGATCGTGCGTCCGGGAGCGGTCGCGGCGATGTTGCGGTTTTTGGACAAGACACCGGGGGCTGCTGGTGTGACCTGTAGGCTAGTCAATCCTGACGGAACATTCCAACGGATCTACACAATGCTTCCCGCATGGCGATATGTGCTGGCTGTCCATACAGTGGTCCGAGCGTTCTGGCCGCAGAACCGACTTGTGCGCCAGTTCTATATGGAAGATGATTCATTCGATCGAGTTGTTGAGGTAGAGCAGCCGTCTGCCTCTTGCCTGATGATTCGACGGGGGGCGTTCCCAGGCTCCGTACTCTTCGACGAACGATTTCCCATTCTTTTCAACGATACCGATTTGTATCGACGCCTCCGTGATCAAGGGGGTGCGTTCTACTTCTTGCCAGAGGGAGAAGTTGTGCACTACAGGGGGGCTGGCGGAGTGGGACAAATGGGCGATGAGGGAATCATCGACTATCTGATCTGCCTCGTCCGCTATTACCGAAAACACCATGGACGGGTCGCGGCGTCTGTCCTCTGGGCCCTGCTTACGATGAGCTCAGTTTTGAGCTTGGCAGGTGGCCTTATCAAGGTGATTCTTGGATTGAGAACGATCGCCTGGCTGCTCCACGAGTACGGGCGTCGATTCCGGCTAGCTCGAGGCCGTGAACGCTTTCTTTACCCTCCCGGATTCATTCCTCATGTTCCGAGCTGGCCGGAGACGAAGGTAATAGCCCCATGAGCGCCCACCGAGAAATTCTTGAAAACTGCCTCTTGTGTGGAAAGGCCGGAGAGACTCTTTACGATGGTCTAAGCGACAGACAGGAGACCGAAGAGGGCGGATTTGGGCTTCGTCGCTGTGCGCAGTGCGGGTTTGTGTGGCTGTCGCCACGTCCAGGCCGAGAGGAACTACCTGCGTTTTATCCGAAGGACTATTATGCCTACCAAGTACCTGAAGCAGCGCTCGGGAATGCCGGGATGGGCAGAGGAGTACGCGACACAATCCGGCGGCTTATCCTCAGCGAGACGTTCGGTTACGCCCACTTGGGGCCACGTACTCGGTGGGCTTCCCTGGTCGGACGGGTGCTGGGGGCGATTCCCCCGTTGCGGCAACGCGCGGCATTTGGCTGGGAAGACCTTTTCCCATGCTATGTTCCGAACGGCCGACTGCTTGATGTGGGGTGTGGAGCGGGGACCTACCTTGCGCGGATGCGGGAGCTGGGTTGGGACGTCCATGGTGTCGATCTATCGCAAGACGCAGCGCGTGTTGCCAAAGAGCGATATGGCATTCCCGTCGAGGTGGGCATGTTGCCCGAGGTACGATACTCCGAGGGCATGTTTGCTGTTGTGACCATGAACCACGTGATTGAGCATGTACCTGACCCGTTGGCGTATTTCGCGGAGTGCTGGAGAATCCTCGCACCCGGAGGACAACTTATTATTCGTACTCCAAATATGGTGAGCTTTGCGAGTCGGCTGTTCGGGAAGGACTGGAAAGCGCTCGATCCCCCACGGCACCTTGTCCTGTTTTCCCCATCCACGCTCCGCGCTTGTGTGCAGCGGAGCGGGTTTTGCGTTGTTCGTGAGCGCAGTTATCCCTATTTGGCCAGCTACAATACGCAGATGAGTTTATTCCTCCGTCGGCAAGGGCATACGAGAGGGCTGACGGATCTGTCGAACACGGGATCATTGGCTCGGTTCCTTGGACAAGTCGAGCGTGCGCTGCTTCCGATATGGCGCTGGGCTGGGAATGAGTTGCGCCTTGTGGCGGTGAAGTCTTGAGGTCGAAGACTTCTAACCGTTGAGGGCGTGGAGTTTTTTGCATGCGTGTTGGAGTCAATAGTCAAGTGCTAGGCATCGGGGTGAGACACGGGTTCTCAACCTATCTCGGCAGCATGCTGAAAGCGTTGCGGTCTCGGTATGCCGAACATCAGTTTCTAGAATGGTCCTGTCGTACTGGACCACAATGGCGTATCCCAAACCAGCTCGTCTGGGATCAAGCACAGGTCCCTTGGCATGCGTTTCGCGCGAAAGTAGATCTCTTGCATGTCCCGGCGTTTTCAGGACCCCTGTTGAGGGCGTGTCCGATGGTGCTCACGATACACGACTTGATGTATACGAGGCATCCTGAATGGCTCCCGACAGCGCGAGCCAGATGGTACTGGGGAACCTGGATTCCCCTGACGGCCCGTTGGGCCACTGCAGTCATCACACCGTCCGATTATACAAAGCGGGACCTTGTTGAATTAGCGCATGTGTCCCCTGATCGAGTGCATGTGATTCCTGAGGCCATTGATCAGCTGTTCCTGACTCGTCCATCTAGTGAGCAGATTCGAACCTCTGCAAGTCCATTGGTTGGCGATGCGCCGTATCTGTTGTACGTGGGTAGTGTGGATCGCCGGAAGGATTGGCGAACACTCTTGCAAGCCTTCGCCCTTCTTCGGACAAGTATTCCGGAGATTCGTCTCGTCATCGTCGGTCATATCATTCAAGGCCGTTCGGATCTTCATAAGCACATTCAGGCATGCCAGGTTGCCGATGCGGTCCTTTGTACAGGATATGTAGAAGACGATGAGCTCGTTGAGCTCTATGCCGGAGCGAGCATATTTATTTATCCTTCATGGTTCGAAGGATTTGGGTTACCCCTTCTTGAAGCGATGGCAATGGGGGTTCCGGTCATTTCGTACCGAACCTCTTCGATTCCCGAAGTGGTCGGCGATGCGGCAATCCTGATCGACCCTCCCTTTGCCTATGAGGATCTAGCCTGCGCGATGGAGCAGGTGCTGACAGATCGCCTCTTTCGCAGCGGGTTGGTCGAAAATGGATCTCGTCGTGTGAAACAGTTTAGTTGGGACCGAGCAGCGGAAGAGACCATGGCGGTTTATGAACGATGTGTATGAAAGTAAAACTGCCACAGACCAAGTGGGTCTTGGTGACCGTGTCTTCGGGGCCGCAGGGGAGCTGGCAGACAATAACTTCTGGCCGCCCGTTGAGTCTGACTCGGCGCACGATGATGGGCTCTGTCACAGGCCGGTATGCGACACGACATCGGCGAGAGGTTATTCGATGCGTTGGCCAGGTACTTTCTCACGAACGCTTCTTTCGGTATGGCCAGCGCGACGCAGGTTTCTCGTGTCGAGCTGCTGGACCTCTCCCGTTTGGTATTGTGTTACGGCCTCGCCGTTTACCAAGCCAGGGAAACGGACTGTGCATATTTAGTGTGAAGAAAGGTATTGGCGCTGAATGAATCACTCCAGCGTGGGCCAACGCGAGCGGTACAACGATGAATGGAACGGGTGGAAGGCCGAGGCAACAGCCTTTGATGGTGTACGCCGATACGATCAAATCAGCAGCGTGGTCCAACGGCTTGCTCCGCGGAAGGTTCTGGACGTAGGGTGCGGAGATGGACGACTGGCAAGGGCGATCCGAGCGAATTGTCGCGATGTAGTGATTCATGGTTGTGATCTGTCCACTGCGGCTCTCACTCGAAGTGAAGGACTCGATCGGCAATACGCCGTCGACCTCAATTGCGAGGCGTTGCCGGAACCCGGAGAGAGTTTTGACCTGGTGATTGCGAGCGAAGTGATCGAACATTTGATCATGCCGGGTCGCGTCCTGGAGGAACTCACCCGCGTGGTGAAGCAGGGGGGACATGTCTTGCTGACCGTTCCGAACGTTGCGTTTTGGCGATTCCGCTTCCAAGCATTGAGCGGCCAGGTCCCGTCCGTGACTGCCGATGATCGCCATCTGCATTCATTCAGCGCATCCCTGCTCGAACACCTTGTCCAGAAGACCGGGCTTCATGTGGTGCAGCTTACGGGCTTGCGTCAACGATTTAATCGGCTCAGTCAACTCCATTTTACATTGCTCTGCGACACCCTGCTGATCGTTGGAAGGAAACCGTGATCTCGTGGGATACGAACTGACTAGGCGCGAATTCAATCGAATCATTCGAACCTACCGACCGTCTCCATACGAAACGTTTGGAGAGCAGGACGCGCGTTTTACCACCCCGATGAATCACGCATTGAAATGTCGAGATCGCCTCCATGTTGCGCTTCGCAGCGGATTGCAGCGGTTGCCGGATGGACCACAGACGATCGTGGACTTTGGTCCCTTCCCAGGCAGTCTGTTGCGTCTCTCGCGTGGTCTCGAGCCGACACGAGCGGCGCGTCTGTTCGGTGCTGGTCTGATGGCCAGTCCCGAGTTTGTGCAGTTCATGAAGCAGGATGCCGATGTCGAGATTCTCACCGTCAATCTCGACCCGGCTGGGCAACAATTTACGTCCAAAGGTTACCAGGAAAAAGTACCATTACCCGACCATTCTGCGCAGCTCGTCTTTGCATTGGAGATCGTCGAACACCTTACCTCGCCGTTTCATTTGATGACGGAGGCCTACAGGATTTTGAAGTCCGGAGGTCATCTTGTGATTACGACCCCAAATGTCACTCGAATCGGTAATATTTTCAAGCTGT
>JBBRRN010000152.1:0-7927 GCA_038200685.1 Nitrospirales bacterium | reverse complement strand
GTTCAACGATCGCAAGGGTTTTGGGTTCATTCGTCTTGAGAGCGGGGACGATGTCTTCGTACATTACTCCGCACTCCAAGGAGAAGGATTTAAGACCTTGAAAGAGGGAGAAAACGTCGAGTTCGAAGTCGTGCAAGGCGCAAAAGGGCCTCAGGCCTCAAACGTCTTGAAGGCGGTCGTTGCCGAGTCTTGACGTCTTCACTCTGTGAGATTGTGTCATCGGGAGGCCTGCCTTTTTTATTGAGGCAGGCCTTCGTGTTTCTGCTGAGTCGTCCCCCATCCCTAAATACCCCATTTCGTTGACAACATTCAGTGACACTGTTAGCGTTTGATCGTTAGCCAGCATTATTCATGAAGGTTCGTCGCGAAAGCGTGCAGACGCGAAGCGAGACGGGCACTCGGAGGCGTGAAGCCCTGAGGCATACTCGTGCAGTATGTCGAAGGGCTGAACGGCGAGACTGCCCACCACAGCCGCGTATCCACGTTTGCAGCAGATGCTTCAAGAATAATGCAGGCTAGGGAGGCCTCACGTGGTGATCGACCGCGGTAAGATATTGCATAGCGCACAACTCTTCGCCTCACGAGGCCAGTTCGACGCGGCTATTAATGAGTGGAAAAAGCTCTCCAGCGAGTGGCCGGGAGATGGGAGTATCTTCAATTCAATCGGGGAGTTACACCTTAAGCGCCAGGCCACCAATGATGCCGTCGCCGTCTTTCTGCAGGCGGCCAACGCCTTCCGGGCCGAAGGGGCGACTCTCAAAGCGATCGCCACGTTCAAGAAAATCCTGAAGCTCGATCCGTCACGGTATGATGTATACCGGCACTTAGGAGACCTCAATGCTGAACGCGGCCTGCTGAGCAGTGCGGTCCAAGATTATCTTACACTTGGGAAGCACTGCCTCAAAGAGGGAAAAAGCAAAGAGGCGTTGGATATCTACAAGAAGATCGTCGGCCTGGATCCTTCGAATCTAGATGCCCAGCAGCGAGTGGCGGAGTTGTGCCTGCAAGAAAATAAGCAAGACGAAGCCTCGACCGTCTATTTGCAGTTAGGTCGTGAACGGTCTGCACAGCAGAGCAATGAGGAGGCGAAGGATGCGTATCAATCCGTCTTGCGGATCGATCCTGCCAATAGCGAGGCGCTCCAATTCATAGAACATTTCAAAAAGACTGAAGGAGGTTTCAGCCCTGCTGCCATGCTGGGATCTACGAAGGCAGCCGTGGGCTCTGCAGGAGTCTCGCCCAAGAATGGCGAACCGGTCAATCTGCTTTCTGAAGCGACCCGCCGCATCGAAGCCAAACAGTTTGCCGGGGCTGAGGCCATTCTCAATCAGTTGCTGACCAAAGAGCCGGGTAATCCGGAAGTCTGTCAATTACTCGCAAAGTTGCATCTGCAACGCGGAGATTTACAGGTGGCGCTCGGAGAATATCGCTACCTTGCCGGAGCGGCTTTGCGCGCGCAAGACTATGTGAAAGCTGAATCGCTGATTACAGACTTCTTAGAGATCGAGCCTCAGTCGGTTGCGATCCTTGAGCTCTACGGAGAGCTCTATGAAGAGAAAGGCGACGCCGCCAACGCGGTGATCCAGTATGGAAAGGCGATCGAGCTGTTGCTTGAACATCCCGAGCCCGGGATGCCGACGTTGCACGATGAACTGTTCCAGAAGGTTGCCGAGCTGGCGCCGGATAGCCCAACGGTGAAGCAGTTGTCTGCTCTCATGCAGGGTACTGCCGTCGATGAATTGCTTGTCCTTGCTCGATCCGAGACCGTTGCGCCTCCACCCGCTGCGATGTCGCCGAGCCCGGTTCAACTAGCGGAAACATTCTCGATAGCCAATGCTGCTCCAGACGATGCCTGGAATGTAACTTCCAAGATCACTTCCCGGCAAGATAGGCATTTCTTACTCGCTGAAGAAGAGTCTGTGCCAGCCCACTTGGAGCCGCCGGAATCTTCAGAACAGGAACCAGTTGCGCTCGGTCTATCGAATGCCGAAGCGGAGGAGTTTGGGGCGTCAATATCAGAAGTGATAGACTCGGTTGTTCTCCTCTCGATGGACGAGCAGTTTCAGGCCTATATGGCTGCCGGGCAGCAAGCTGAGGCGGAAGAATGGCTCAGTCACTTAGTCACAGGGCAACCGGACCATGCCGTGGCTCGAGAGTTGTTCGGCTCATTGCTTGAAGCCAAAGGCGATACTGCTGGTGCGGCCTTGCAATATTCCCGTGCCCTCGAATTGCTTCTGGCTCACCCGCAGGCCGAGAACCAGGCTCAACAGGCGGGCCTCTATGCGAAAGTGAAGGAGCTTGTCTCAGCCAGCCCCTTGGTTGCCAAATGGGCGTCGACATTTTCGCCCAAGCTCCAAGTCCCGGCGCCTGCCGTCGAGAAATCTGTTTCAGCTCCGTCAGAGAACACGATTGACCCAGACACTCACTACACGCTGGGAGTGGCCTACAAGAATATGGGGCTATTGGACGAAGCGAAGGAAGAATTCTCCCTCTCGATGCAGAGTCACGAATTTTTCGCGGACTCTTGTCTGATGATCGCAATTTGTTTGAACGAGCAAGGAGAATGCCGTTCAGCGAGTGCGCAACTCGAACTGCTGTTGCAGGATCCGAAGTGCCAAGGCGCCAAGGCGCAAGCCATTCGTTACGAACTCGGCTTACTCTACGAAGCCCAGGAACAGTGGAGCCAGGCTGCCGAAATATATGAATCGATTCCAACCTTCCACGATGTGCCGGACCGACTCGAATCAGTGCTCGCGCGCAGGGGGCCCGCTCAGCCTGTTTCCGCATTTCGATACGCCAACTGATCTGCCTCAAGCACAATCATCCGACTCCTTCACACCTCGAGCAATTCTCAGCCTGCTATGGAATTCGATTGAGAGCCGGGTGTCCGTCGAGGACGGCCTGTATATTCTCCAAGCAGACCAGTCCCATCTGCACCCTTGCGTGGAGTGTGGCAGAGCCTAGATGAGGGAGAAGCACCACCTGTTTCAACTGCGCCAACCCTGAATGCATGGCCGGTTCCTGCTCATAGACATCGAGCCCTGCCCCGGCGATGACTCCGGTCTTGAGGGCGTCGACCAACGCCCCTTCATCGATAATCGGGCCACGAGCCGTATTGATGAGGAAGGCCGTGGGGCGCATCCAAGCCAATTCACGCGCGCCGATCAGATGGTGGGTGGCTGGTGTGAGTGGCACATGAATCGTTACGATATCGGCTTCCCATAGGAGATCTTGCAACGATCCATACTCCCACTCGCGAGGGAGAGACGAAGCGGCAATCGGTTGGCGCGAGTGGTAGCGTACCGGCATGCGAAACCCTGTCGCACGGTGGGCGACCGCTTGCCCGATTCGACCCATGCCGATAATCCCCAGCGTCTTGCCCGAGACTTCTGCCCCCAAGAGTTGCGTGGGACTCCACCCAGGCCAACGACCTGATCGAACAAGCGCGTCGCCTTCGACAATACGGCGTGCTGTTGCCAAGATTAATGCCCAGGTCAGATCTGCGGTGGCATCCGTCAAGACGTCCGGAGTATTCGTGACGATCAGACCACGCGCTCGAGCGGCAGTAAGATCGATGTTGTTATAGCCGACGGCATAGTTCGCGAGAATTTTAAGCCGAGTGGCCGTATGAATAGCCTCGGCGTCGATGCGATCGCCCAGGGTGACGATCGCCGCATCGGATTGGCAGAGTCCCTCACGAAGCGCTGATGGGCTCGGCAACGTATCGAGCGGCTCCTGCACCAGCCGAAATCGCTCCCGCACGATGACCATAACGGGTTCAGGGAGAAGACGTGAAAGATAGAGGGTAGGACGTGTGTCGGTCACAAGTGCGAGCTCCTATCCGCACGTCACATCTTAGCTGGTAGCGCATTGTGCAACAACCGTGCTTGTGTTGGTCTCAAAAGTCCATCTAGAATGAACCACGCCTTCAACTATGACTGCACCAACTCTCATTCTTCCTGAACGGTCGCACGCCATCGCTTCAGACCTCCGCGCCGCGATAGGCGCAGAAAAAGTGAAAGACGACTATTCGACGCTCACTGCCTATGCGGTGGATGCGAGCATGTATCGGATGATGCCAAAGGCCGTTGTGCTCGTGGAGACTGAAGAAGACATCGCCGCCACGGTGCATTACGCCGTGCAGCGGGGCATCCCGGTGACGCCGCGGGCTGCCGGGACGAATCTGACCGGCTCGGCAATCGGGTCCGGGATCATTCTGGACGTCTCGCGGATGAATCGGATTCTCGAGCTGAATCGAGAAGAGCGCTGGGCTCGAGTACAGCCAGGTATTGTTTTGGCCGAATTGAACAAGCGGCTCGCGCGCGACGGTCTGTTATTCGGGCCAGACCCCTCCAGTGGGGATATGTGCAAGCTCGGCGGGATGTTGGCAAACAACTCTTCCGGCCCCCACACGCTGCGGTACGGCGCCGTCAAAGATAATGTGGCGGCGCTCCGTGTCTGCCTGCAATCCGGCGAGTGGCTGGATGCCAAGGCCTATGGGCTCGACGATCCGATCTGTGCCGATCTGCTGAAGGTACACAGGCCGCTTCACGATTTGCGGTCGCTGCTCCAAGACCATGCTCCGCTGATCGCGCAGAAACGTCCCACGGTCAGCAAGAACAGTTGCGGCTACAACCTCTTCGGTCTTGTCGATGGGCTGGCGCGAGGCTGCTTCGATCTTCCCAAGCTCTTTGTCGGCAGCGAGGGCACGCTCGGTCTCTTCAGCGAAGCCACTATCAGGCTGGTAGAGAAACCTTGCGCGACTCTCACGGCGCTGATTCATTTTCACCGGTTGGAAGATGTGGGAGACGCAGTGCCGAAGCTGCTGGAGTTGAGTCCGAGCGCGTTAGAAGTAATGGATGCCAACACGCTCAATTTGATCGGGCGGGCGAAGCACGGCATCCCGGCAGATGCGGCTGCCACCCTCCTTGTCGAGTTGGATGCCGACGACGCAGGGATTGATCTTGGCGCGCAGGCCGAGCGCATGACGGAGATTTGCCGCCGCTACCGCCTCGCCTCCGATCCTGTGATGGCGTTCGATCCTGAGCAGCGCGACCAATTATGGAAGGCCCGCAAGGCGCTCTATCCCACGCTCTATCGATTCGATCCCCGGAAGAAGCCGATTAACTTCGTCGATGACGTGGTGGTGCCGGCTGAACGGATCAGCGAACTCATCCGGTATCTGGAAGAGTTCTTTGCTGGACAGCGTGTGCCGGTTGCGATTTTCGGTCATATCGGGAATGGAAATGCCCACATCATTCCCTTGCTCGACGTGAACGATCAAAACGATTTTCAGAAGATGGTGCAGGGCTATCACGAAATACACCAAACGGTCTTAGGCCGTTTCGGCGGCTCGATCTGTGGGGAGCATGGGGATGGCCGAGTGCGCGCCGAATATGTGAAGACGATGTTCGGCCCGGAGCTCTACGATCTGTTTGTGCGGGTGAAGCAGAGCTTCGATCCATCCGGGATGCTCAATCCCGGGATCAAGATCAGCGACCGGCCCTTCACGGACCATATCGACTATGAGCGATTGTCAAAATCCTGCGCAACCTGCGCTAAGTGCAACGCCGTTTGCCCGGTCTACGATGTGTTTCAATCGGAAGATATGAGTTCGCGTGGGTGGTTCGAGATCGTCACGGATAAGAACTATAGCTATCTCAATTCGAAGCGCGTGGTGGAGGCTTGTCTCAATTGTAAGTCCTGTCGTACTGCCTGTCCGGCTGGGGTCGATGTCTCCCAGCTCATCTTGGATCGCCGTGCAGAGCATCCAAATAAGATTGCTGGCTTTATCTTTCGTTTCCATGCACAAACAGCACGATTTGAACAATTCTTAAAGATTCTAGCGAGGTATCAATCGATATGGGATCGTCCACTGATGCGGCGTCTGATCGATCGTCTGACAAAACCGTTCATGCGTGCCCTCGCCGAGACGGCACGATTGTCGCCTCAGTTGGTGTTGCCTCGACTGGCCACACGACAGCTACGCGATCGTTATCCAGAACTGATTCCCGAGGCCGGCCGAGCAGCTCACTCGCCGGTGGCCTATTTCCATGGCTGCGCGGCCAACTACTTCGACGATGGAGTGGGGGATGCCGTGATTGCCGTGCTGCGAAAACATGGGGTCGAGCCGGATCTACCAACGCAACGCTGTTCCGGGACGCCCATCGAAACATACGGACATCGCGCATTGGCCAAAGAAGGGGCACGGGTCAATCTTGCGTCGATGGCAGGATATGAGAAGGTGGTGACCGGCTGCGCGTCCTGCACGCTCATGCTGAAGGACTATCCCACCCTGTTCGCCGGTGAGCCGGAGCAAGCGGCGGCCCAGGCCTTGGCCA
The DNA here is from genome assembly GCA_038200685.1 of Nitrospirales bacterium. GTDB lineage: Bacteria > Nitrospirota > Nitrospiria > Nitrospirales > Nitrospiraceae > Palsa-1315. The sequence continues at coordinate 1,586 of JBBRRN010000152.1, read as the reverse complement.
AACGGGTCACACATATTTCGGAGTTCGTGTCCCAATCGCCGGTGAAACCGGCCATGGCCAAACCGCAGCCCACGAAGTGCAAAGTCGCCTACCACTCCTCGTGTCATCTGCGAGCAGCGGGAGTGACCAAAGAGCCTCGCGCGATTCTGCGAGGCTTGCCGGGCGTCGAGTATGTGGAGATGCCGGACGCCGATCGTTGCGCGGGCGGCGCCGGGACCTATCTCGTGAAGGATTTTGAGACGTCGCAGCGCATCGTCGAGCGCAAACGGCTGGCCGTTGAACAGAGCGGCGCTGAGATTGTCGCCACCAGTTGCCCGGCCTGCATGATTCAATTACGCACGGGCTTGCAAGGCACAGCGGAGGTCAAGCACGTAGCCCAACTGCTTCAAGAGGCCTACGAGGCTGCAGACCGGCAGACAAAATAAAAACGATAGGCGACGCAAGGGAGATACACATCATATGATTACCGTGCTGGTTTTTGGATTGACGCTACGCGATGCGGTCGGGGAAACGGAATTTGAATGTGAGGTCTCAACGCCGACGACAGTCAGGAAACTGATCGAATCGAACCAGGATCGCATGGGCCCGTTGCTACAGTTCCTGTTAAACCGAGAAGTCATGATTGCGGTAAACAAGAAAGTTAGCGGCGAAGATACGGCGATCAAGGACGGCGATATCGTGAAGCTCTCCCACCAATCGAGAACGTCGTATGATGGGACGAGAGACATTCCTACTTAGCAAGCTGCTGAAACAGTCCCCCAACTTCGTTCTCGCATCGTTCAGATCCTCAACGTACCGCCATGGGAAAAGAGCTGGTCTGACAGCTCGGGGTCGGGCGGGTGAGAATGTTAGGCCTCGGGCCTTCTCTCGCTACGGCCTTGTCTGGGACAAGGTGCGCCCCGGCGCGCCGAGGTTGGGCGGGTGAGAAGGACGGCCTGTTTGAGCAGCCTGCGGGAACGTCTTCTCTTATGCCCACCCATCAGGGCCATCGAAGTGCTGGCGTGCAGGCTGTGTGAGGCGCGAGACGGGCGACCACATCATTGGAAAGCCGCTCATTTCCGCGTATCGACCGTTGACAGAACATTCCCTGCCACCTAGCCTGCGTCAGCTTGTCGGCCCATGATTGAGGTCTGTCAATGCCGCGTAACGATCAGGCTATCCGCCAATAGATCCTGCTGCATACAATCCCGGCGTGCCGTTCGGGCCGTGGGATGGAGGGACAATTAGCAGGAGCAAGAAGTGATAAGAGCGAAGCTTCGTCGATTACGGAGCGAACAGTTCCGCAAGAAGGGTGAGGACATGATCGGCAGTATTGGGAGCAATCGTGCCGAGGCGTTTGACCAGGCGGGCCTTGTCGACCGTGCGGAGTTGATCAAGGACAATCTGTCCCGTCTTCCGTTGAAAACGAATGGGTACGCGGGTGGGATAGGGACGGCCTATTCGGGAAAGAATGCGTCTTGGCGCATTTGGGGTGGGCGGGTGAGACGGTCTGTCATGGGAGCCACGATGACCGTGTCGATATGCCGGTTCATTTCATCGGGCGAGATGACCAGGCAGGGGCGAGTCTTTCTGATTTCGCGGCCTTC
>JBBRRN010000151.1:0-8014 GCA_038200685.1 Nitrospirales bacterium | reverse complement strand
TCTGTACCTGGATCTGGGTAACGCGATCTATTCCTTGATTCTGAGATTCCTCCTCCAGCTCTACTCAATGGAGAATCGACCCGCAGAGGCGCGGAAGGTACTGCTTGAAGGGGCCTTCTCGCTGATGCATGGGATTGGGGCCATTGGAGCGATCTTAAGCCAGCTCCCTGCCAGCCCGGGCGTCAAAGGGGTGAATGCTGGCATGAGTTTCGATCTCATTCGTCATTTCAATCCGATTGAGATGTCTAGCGAGAACCAGCTTCTCACCGAGCGGCTGAACGAAGTGCTCGTGGCTCTCACAGGGCTGCGTGAGGATGCGCAATTACCATCTCACGCCGGTCTCCGAGGGCGTCAACCAGCACCAACCCGGGCTCCTCGCCGTCTTCGAGAAGCGTCCCTCGGAATATCTGAAGACCAACCCGCTAGGAGTCACGGCGGCGAAACAGATCCGGGACGGGATGCTCCACGTTATTTACCTGCGACCGCTGGACCTGTCCCTGGATGAAACGTTGGAGGAAGTCCGCACGGTGGTACTCGCCCAGGGAGTGAAGCGCGTCGTGATCGATTCGCTCTCCGGCTTGGAGTTGGCACTCGCCCCCGGGTTCCGCGAGGACTTCCGTGAGACGCTGCACCGGATGGTGGCCATGCTGAATGCGATGGGCATCACCCTGCTCCTGACGTTCGAACTCGTGGACTCCTACATCGACATGCGGTTCAGCCCGCACGGCACGGCGTTTCTGACCGACGGTATCATCCTGCAACGCTATCTCGAGCTCGATGGCCAGCTCCAGCGAATGATGGCGATCATCAAACTGCGCGGCAGCCAACATAGCAAGGAATTGCGGCTGTATGAGATTACCCCCGAAGGGATCATCCTCGGCCAGAGCCTCCGCGGGTATGAGGGGTTGATGACGGGCACCCCGCGGCGGTCGAACATCGTCCCGCCGAAGAAACGCTGACATCCCAACATGCAAGGACGTATGCCGAACGAGCAGGAGCCTCCCGTTGCCCAGCCCACGAACATAACGGCCGATCCAGCCCCGGTCGAGTATCGCCTCAGAGACGCCAATGAGCAGCTGTTGCTGGCGGCGCTCGAGGCACAGGAGCGGGCAGAGGAATCCGCCACCCGCTACCGCGATCTGGTGGAAGGCGTAGACGCGATTGTCTGGGAGGCGAATGCCGATCCGTGGCAGTATACGTTCGTGAGCCCACGGGCTCAGGTTATGCTCGGCTATCCGGTTGAACGGTGGAGCACAGAGCCGACCTTTTGGATGGACCTGATTCATCCCGAGGATCGTGCCCGCGCCGTCAACAGCTTGAAGGAAGCCGCCTCGGCCAAGAAAGACTTCAGGATTGATTATCGAGTCACCGCGAAGGACGGGCGCATCGTCTGGTTGGCGATGATCGCACGCCTGCGGCAATCGGAGCACCTTCCGGCGCAGTTTCGGGGTTTGCTGATCGATATGGGCGAGACCATCCGAGCGGAGAGGCTGCAGGCCCTGGTGGCGTACCAAACGGCGAAACTCTTCGCGAACCAGGAACAACTCCGGGCGCTGGCGACGGAGCTCACGCTGTCAGAGCACCGAGAACGCACCAAGGTGGCGACGGAACTGCACGACCACCTCGCGCAACAATTGGTCTTGGGGCTCATCCATCTGGGGCAGGCCAAGGAAGTCCCGGGAGTGCCCCCCCAATGTGGTCCTTTCATCCAGAAAGCGGAAGACGTGCTCAATCGATCGCTGGACTATACCCGTACCCTCGTCGCCGAGCTCAGTCCGCCGGTACTGCGCGAGTTCGGGCTGCCTGCGGCGTTGCACTGGCTGGCCGAGCACATGGAACGGTATACACTCGCGGTCGACATCGAGGCGCCGCTTTCACCGCTCCCGCCGATTACCGAAGCGCAGGGCGTGCTGTTGTTTCAATCCGTGCGGGAGCTGTTGATGAATATTGTCAAGCATGCGCGAATCGATCGGGCCACCGTGAAGCTTCGATGCCAACCCGGCATCGTGCGTCTTGAGGTACAGGATGCGGGATGCGGGTTCGAACCTCTGTATGCCGGTCCGTCCGACGTCGCTAGACATAACACGATGTCCCCCGCCTCATCCACATTCGGTCTGTTCGCGATTCGTGAACGGATGAAGGCCTTGGGAGCGACGTTTGAGATGGAATCGGCTCCCGGCAAGGGCACGACCGCCACTTTGACTCTTCCGGTGCCCACGAGTCCTGCGTTGACAGCGGGGAAGGCAGTGTCTTCTGGACAACCATCCAACAACCCACCCTCTTCCGTTCCACGTTCATCACAGGATCACACGCCTGCACACATCCGTGTCCTCCTCGTGGACGATCACGCCATGCTCCGACAGGGGTTGCGGAGTCTGGTCGAGGGGTATAGCCACCTGGAGGTGGTAGGAGAAGCGAGTGATGGCGTGGAGGCGATCGACGCGGTGCGCCAGGTGAGGCCGGATGTCGTCGTGATGGACCTCAACATGCCCCGGATGAACGGCATCGAGGCCACCAAGCGCATTAAGGAAGAGTTTCCTGAGACGGCCGTGATCGGACTGTCCGTGCTGGAGGGGCCGCACATTACGAAGATGATGACGGAGGCTGGTGTCTGTGCGTATTTGACCAAAGAATCCGCCGTTGAGGATTTGTGCCATGCAATTGACCATGCCATGAAGCACACGGACAAGAGGGGCTGAGTCGGACACAATCAGAACGCGGATCAGACCGCGAGGAAGCAATGTATCTACATAACAACCCTACAGTTCCACTCCCGGTCTTGGCCTCATTAAGAATCTATCCCAGTAATTTGAACGGCGTCGGTGGTCATCGATCAGCCGCGTGCCTTCGACGCTCATACAGGCTTATTTTGGTGGCGGTTTTGGTTGCGGTCCGGTATCGGTTTTGGTGACGATCAGGGATATGGCTGGGTCGCAGATGGTCACAGTCGCAGTGAAAAATATTGCATGACTTCAGTGGGATCGTAGCAATTGGTCTCACTCGATCATCTTTAGTAGTAACTGCCTGAGTAGCTCTTTTAAGGCGAGGACAGAGTTGTCTGCTCAGGAAGCTCTTCATGTGTTCTCCAAGAGGGCGTTGTATTGTTCTAGAGAAAGGGAATGTCCGTCCGATTCCCATTTTCCCAGGACAATTCCCACCACATTCCCGAATTTGGTTATGAGCTGAAACAATCAGGGTCACGACCGACGGCTTTGTTCAGATAGAGAAGGAGGAGGGGGGCTGATGGAGAAGCGAGTGACCAGACGGTAAAATCAATAGCGTTGATGCTTCATAAGTGGTGGGGCTACCCCAAGAGGTTTTCCGGCTTAGGCCTTGCCGTCTTGTTCAACAAAGTCGCGTCCCTTTGGGCACATCCTTTCAACGGCAGTAGCGTTTCGGCATTGGGCGCACTTCGTCACATGATCGTCAATGTTAAAGCCAAGGAGACGCCTCATTTTTCGCCTTTTTGGTAGCGGCTGTTCGTAGATCAGTTCACTGGCCCGTTCCAAACTCCGATGGACCGCCATCAGTTCTTTTTTCCAGGTCCGGGTTTGTGTGGAGGATTTAGATGGAAATTCTCGTCGAGCAATCTCCATGGGTTTGTAATCTGCTTTAAATTGATCCCATATTCGGAATGTGCGGTGGGTTTCTCTTCGAATTCGCTTCGACATACCACACCAGCGATGGCCACGAATTCGCCGTACCCGCCATATGACAACTGGTGGCGCCTCAGGAAACCAGACGGGATAAATCTCGGTATAGAACTCTTGCCATAAGCGGATCCGACCCGCCTGGCCTGTCTCAGGAAAGAGCATCCAGGCCGCATTGGGCCATGCTTCAAGCAACACGTCCAATCGATCCACGATCTCCTTGAGCAGCACCACGGCTGCACGGATTCTTTCCGACCTGGCCCCAGCGCCCTGGGGCCCTTCGCCATCAAACGTATTGCGTCCACACGCCTTGAACAGACCGAACGTGATCGACAAGGTAATGATGGGCTGTAGTTCACGAAGAAACCCTTCATTCCGAAGATGCGACTGAACGATAAGTTGGCGTTTTGTCACTGAAGTTGCACTAAGCGTGACTTTCCTTGGGTAGGAACACCACCGATCACATGCTCGGACCAAGGTCGAGCTCAAGAGCTCGACCGTTTTCAACATAGCATCGCAAATCAGAGGACGCCAGGGCTATCCGAGTAATTCTTGACCTCGTGAAATGGATGGACGATGCGCACACACCGAATACAAGACCTTGATCGCACCATCCTACGCTACTGTGAGCATGAATTTTTGCTAATGCACGACCTGCTGAAGCATGTGGCTCGTGGCAGTTTGTACCGACATATTATGAGCCTCCTCAATGCAGGGCTACTCGAGAAACGCGGGCGTGCCTACCGCGCAACGGAACACGGGAAGCGGCGACTTGCTGAACTGGCCAGTCACATAAACTGGAATGTCTGGGACGAGATCTATCCACCGATGCGGAATGTTCCAACCCCGCAGCATCGTGCCGGCATTGAATTGAGGACAGCGGCGGTCGCCGCGCGGCAGGCTGACGACAGCAAGGAGGACCATCACCCGGGCTTCCTGACAGTCGGTCCAACCTTGGCCTGGAAAACCAGCGAGGCAATATTTCAATGCCATCTGCTAGGAGTCGTGCCGGCGGAGACGATCGTTGATCTCGCCACAGAGACGGGACGCTCGCTGTTAGTCCGACGGGATGGGAAGGGCACTCTGACCTTCAAGCGTGATCTCCTCGACGGGCCGTTGATCGTGTTCGATGACTTGTTGGAGGCGGAGGCCTCATTCCGTCCTACGATTCATCACTTCATCAGTGGACGTAAGGTCATTCCGGTAGACAACACCCTTCTCCGCATCGCGCCGGTGTCCCTGATCACTTTAAACCCCAAACTCAACAAGACGACACTCGAAGAGCAGACAAGTTTTAGCACGGCGCAACTCCGTCGGCTCGTGGTGACGAACTTGGCGAACGTGGCGTTACCGGACCTAGCCAATCTTGGCCATGTGGCGCTGGAAGCGGCTATGAAGCACGGCCCGCTTTCCCTCCCGTCGCTCACCGGCAATCCGGGGACCTGGCGAGCGCAGATCGTCGATCTCGTGCGCGAGGTTCTCGTCCCGCAGGTGTGGTTTCGTGTGGATTCAGAAATGATCCTCACCATGGTTACCGGAATGATGGCGTTCATTCCGGATCCGGAGGCCGCGATCCGGCAGACCGTCTATGACTTTGCGATCACGGCTCAAACGTTGGGCTGGACGGGCCTGGGATGGCTTGACGTGGTGAGCCGTTTCTCGCTGCATGTTCCCCTTCGGACGCGCCGTCGCAGGGACCCTGAGATACTCGATTCGTCATCTGCAGATGACCTCATCATTTTATGGAGGAGCGCCATGGACGGCTATAAAGAATCCGCCTTACCGCCATTCACGATCAGCGACGAAAATAAAGCCCGCATGATTGCGATTGGGGTCAAGGAGGGAGTGCCCTTCGATCACGGCCTTGGGATCGCCCTCGATTACTATCTGAGTCTTGAACGTGAAGGCTTGGACCTCAATGCTCTGCATAGTGTCCTGGAGTTGGGCAAGGATCTGAAACGTCGCAGCATCACGGCCAAAGAGGTCAAAGTCGTGATGGGGGTTTTGAAAGGGTTGGAGGCGGACAATGTGAATCTCGACGAATTCGAGACGGCATGCACCGTGGTTTCCCTGCTCAAGGAGGCCGGCGTGTCTCCCGATCTAGAGCACTGCGAATCGGCCGTCGCCTTGGCGGCTCGATTGTTGGCGAGCGCCATTCCACTCAACGAGATCGAGCAGTGGTTGACGGCTCGAACGGAAGCATCGCCAAAGCGTGGGACTGGGCGGAAGCCAGCGTTGTCTGATGGCACACCGGAGCCCGCTAAGTAGGGGACAGATATGGTAGACCACGAAGTCATTACCAGCTTGGAGCAACTGGAACAGGAAATTTCTCTGTGGGATCGAGCAGCCTGTCTGCCTCTGCTGGGCCTGCTGGAGCGACTTAAAGCCCTGGCATGGGTGCAGATCATGGGCAGTCCTCTCAACCCTGCAGACGGACCGGAACCGGATCGGCTGCTCACCATTCCCGACGTGGCCGAGCGACTGGCTATTCCGACTGGGCACGCCTATGAGTTGGCGCGGCGCGATGTATTGCCCGTCGTGCGTTTCGGCAAATATGTCCGCGTGTCTGAGGTCAGCTTAACCCGTTGGATGCGAGAGCAAACCACCCTCCAACGACGAATTGACACGGGTCAGGTGGGCTTGCATAGTGGCACCGTGACGCTCCCTCGCCAGAGGCGAGTACCGGCAAAGGCACGACCAGAGCCAGCTAAACCGACACGAGTGAGGACGCGATCGGTTCGTGTACCTATACAGTCTGAGCCAAATCGGTTGTCTCAAGTGAAGTCGGCAGTGGAGGAAGTAAAAGCGAACGATCTCACCTCTGAATGTTCTGAGTAGGAGCGCACATGGCTTGTATTCGAAAACGACGTGGGCACTGGGTCACCGATTATCGAGACGGAGGCGGCGTCCGCCGGTGGCGGACCTTTGCGACTAAACGGGACGCGGAAGATTTTCTGGCCAAGACGATTCCCGAAGTTCGTCAACGCAAGCGCGCGGTGGTGCCCGTAACCCTTACCGTAGCGGCCTATGCCGAGCGTTGGATCAGCCTGATTACCCATACGGTCAAACCCCGGACCCTGGAGAGCTACGCCAGTACCTTGCGCCTGCATCTGCTGCCGTTGTTCGGGGCCTGGCGGGTGCAGCATCTCGACAAAGGGGGCATCAAAGCCATGCTCGCCGACAAACTGGCGAGTGGGCTCTCCCGTAACACCGTCCGCATCATTCATGCAACTTTGCGGGCGATGTTGCGCGCCGCGGTGGATGATGGAATCATGCCCGTGAATCCAGCCGAGAAACTCGGTCGCCAGCTGCATCTGGTCACACCGAAGGCGGTGCGGCAGGAAGAGATTAAAGCCATGACGCGCGAGCAACGTCAGCGCTTTCTCACGACCGCCGCGCGGGAGACGCCACACTATTATCCCCTCTTGTTCACGCTGGCGGGTACCGGTATCCGATTGGGTGAAGCCCTCGCGCTCCAGTGGGACGACATTGATGGCTTCGCGCGCGAGATTCGCATAGTGCGATCGCTATCACGTGGTGAAATGGGCACGCCCAAGGCCGGACATGGTCGGACGGTGGATCTTTCTGAGGTGCTCGCCGAGACGTTGTGGCAACTCGAGCAGACCTGTACACGCGAGGCACCGCTCATGGGCTGTCCGACACAGCCGCGCTGGATGTTTTGTACACGTGTGGGCACGCCGATGGATGAAAGCAAAGTGCGACGCGCCATGCGGCACGTACTGCAGGAGGCAAAGCTACCGCTCCATTTTTCGCCCCATTGCCTCCGGCATACCTACGCGAGCCTCATGCTGCAGCAAGGCGAATCGTTGACCTATGTCCAACGGCAACTAGGACATGCCTCAATCAATTTGACTGCCGATACCTATGGGAAGTGGCTCCCACTCGGAAATAAAGCCGCGGTGGACCGCCTAGACGCTACCCTGGTGCCTGAAAGTGGTAGCAGAATGGTAGCAGATGGCATTGTGGAGGCAGAGGAGACTTCAGAAGTGGTGGGAAAATTTGGTGGGCCGTGTAGGGGTCGAACCTACGGCCCGCTGATTAAGAGTGACCGACCGGGGATGACTCAAGTTGTTGAAGACTTGGGCCATCCCCTTGCTATTGCTATGTAGTGCGCCGTCGTCGATCTCTCCCAGCTTGTTTCTACTTGTCGGTCTTCGACTGAATCTGCCGCTCTTCCTAACACCGTAATAACACCTGAATTGGAAGCCGCCCATCTAAGTTTGTGAATGAACGGACAGGGGGTGGGGTTAAAAATGATACGCGTCTGAGTGGGTATAATCACCTTCAAAAACATCCCCTGTTTTCAAACGAAACAGAGAATACATTTCTTTCATCGACCGCCT
>JBBRRN010000150.1:0-8054 GCA_038200685.1 Nitrospirales bacterium | reverse complement strand
TCGAAACTGTAGATGTCCCGGCCTTTTCCTGCGTCAATCATCAGGCTTACACTATTGTCCCAGGCGACTCCGCCGTTGTAAAAGGGGCCGGAGGAGCCATATCGATCGTCTCCAGAGTGGTCGATGAAGAGGCCGACTCCGAAGTGGGCGGAGGCGCCATGCCCATAGCGAGCGGCTTGGTGCTCATCGTCGCCATCGAAGTCCAATTTCATGCCGGCGCCGAAAAAATAGCCTTGCCCTTGTGAGAAGTTGGCGCTGTCATAATGATCCTGCCCTTCGAGATCCAATAAGATTCCCCAGCCACCGGCCAGGTTGTAGGGTTGCCATTCCACCTTCTTTGTCAGAATTCGTTGTCCCGATCCGGCGCCCAGCCCGAAGCAATCGTATTGATAGAGAGGGTCGCCTGGTTTCCCCGTTGGAGCATCCTGCGAGTTATAGGCACTGGGATAGGTGTCACCGCATTGATAGTGGTCGTCGCCGGCAATGTCGATGACGGCGCCGACGCCCAAGGGACCGCCGAATCCGATCGCGAAGCCATGGCTGGTATAGCGGTCATTTCCTGCCCCATCGAGCAAGAGGCCGAGTCCTCCAATGGCGGCGCCCTGAGTCAGGCGATTCCCCATATAGACGTCGTTGCCTTTCGCATCGAACAAGATTCCGAGCCCACCGAATCCAGTGCCTCCCGACCCCATAGCGAGCTCATAGATATCGTCGCCATCGTGATCGATTAGCAGCCCCACTCCCAGCCGCCCGGTGGCCAGGCCGAGTGGCGCGCCTGTATAGGTATCGTTTCCGGTGAGATCGATGACGACGGCATTACCGTGATCTTCATGAGTAGAGGCGGCAATCATGCCCCGGTAACGATCGTTGCCGCCTACATCGATAATAAGGCCGACTCCCTTGTCAATCTCATAGGTATTCGGTCCCGGGCCACCAATGATGATCAGTCCCCAGGATGTCTTTTGAACCAGCAGGACGTCACCTGTGACGCCGGGAGGATTGGCAGAAACCGGCAGTGGTATTGTCCAGGTTGCAGCGGCTTGGTGAAGCCACCGCTCATTGGCAAGGCGGGCGAGGACTTGGGCGGATGCAAGAAGACTGGCATAATCGACCTGTTTCTCAAGCAGTTCGGCAAACCGGAGATCGGCTTTGACTTGCGCGCCTGCCTGGTTCGACAGGCTCGAAATCTGCGGAGTGAAGTGTTCCACTATCGACCGCGTATGCAGAAATAGGAAGTGCTTCTCTGCCTCGGTCAGATTCGTCAGCGCTTTCTTGCGGTGCAGCGACGCCTGCTCCAAGCTTCCAATCATGAAGGCAAGGAGCTCTTCATGGGTGGAATGCGTCGGCAGCGGAACTGGTTGAGAGAAGGTGGAGGTGCGATCCATACCGGCTTCGAGCACATCGAGAAGGCCCGGAAGATTGATGGCCCCCCCTTTTGCCATGTCGGCCAATGCGAGTCCCTGGCGCTCTAATTCCGTCAGACCGTCCCAAGGCTGTTTGAGGGTCTCGATCGCGAAGCGACGTTTGAATTGCGCCGGGATCTTCTCGACCGTTTCATGCTCAGCACGCAGGTCTCTGTGACGCGATCCGGTGAGTTGCTCAAAATCCTTTCCGACGGTCGGCGTCAGTCGGTCAAGCGCCGATTGGCGCATATGACTGTTGGGTGCGGGTGGGAGATCCATCAACGCGCCGAAGTGCTGCAGTCCACTGCAACCAGCCACCCACAACACCAGCGGCATACTGAATAGCAGCGGCAGGAATCGATTCATGTTCTGTGTCCACAGCCTGCGGAGAGTCGTCACCCGTTGTTATCGTGTTTGGGAAACGCTTTTACGCATTGACCCCGGCACAATGTGAAACTCATACAGTCGACATTCCAGCGGACCATTGAAGAGTGGAATGCGTTTCGATGGCGCAAGGCCAATGAGTTTGGGAACCCGCAAATCGCCGGTAAATATGTAGGCTCGCCACCCGCTGAATCGCTGTTTTAACCAGTCGCCCAACTTGGGATAGAGCGCATCGAGTTCCTCTGGCCGGCTGAGTCGGACTCCATAGGGAGGATTGATCATGATCACGCCCTGTTCAGCCGGAGCCTCAAGGTCGAGCACGTCGCTCTGCCGCAGACGAATATCGATTGCGACCCCCGCCCCCTGAAACGTCCGCTGCGCAATCTTGACTGCGGCAGGATCCTGGTCGGAGGCATAGATGGCAGCCGGCACCTCTGCCAGTTGTTTCACCCGAGAAGCTTCGCGCAGATGGCCCCAGCGTTTGGGATCGTGGATAATCAAGTGCTCAAACGCAAATGCCCGGGACTGCCCGGGCGCGATTCTGCGCGCCATCAGCGCCGCTTCGAGGGGGATCGTTCCCCCTCCGCACATAGGGTCGAGCAGCACGTCGTTCGGCGTCCATCCAGCGAGGCGCAGCAAGCCCGCCGCCAGGTTTTCTCGCAACGGTGCCTCGACAGACACGATACGATGGCCTCGCTTGAAGAGTGGGTCTCCGGAGGTGTCTAGATAGAACGTCACCGTTGACTCATCGAGAAACGCGTCAAGCCGGATGTTCGGGTAATGGGTGTCTACATTCGGTCTCTTATGGCGCACTGCCATAAACTTATCGCAGACCGCGTCTTTAATACGCAGCGTGATGAAGTCCAGGCTGGCGAGTGGACAACGGCGTGCGCTCACTTTCACCTTGATGGTCTGCGACGACGTGAACCAGTCCGGCCAGGGCAAGCTATAGGCCGCGTGGTACACATCGTCTTCCGACAAATAGGGGGTTTGGCCCACTTCCCAGAGCACACGGCTGGCAATGTGACTCTTGAGATTGACCCAATACATGCTGGACCAGGGAGCGAGGAAGGCGACCCCGCCGTCTGTCTTCGTGGTCATCGGTACGCCAAGGTCGTGGAGTTCCTGTTCGAGAACGCCCTCCAGCCCACTCGGGCAGGGTGCAAAGAACCGTAGTTTTGTGCTATCCATTTGCAATCACCATCCGCCTGAGCATCGCGATGAACTATTGCAGCGCCTGCGGGACGCCTGTCACCAAGAAAATTCCCACCGGCGACAATCGTCTGCGGTTCGTCTGCGACTCATGCCAGACCATTCATTACCATAATCCAAAAATCGTCGCAGGCTGCATTCCGGAGTGGGACGGCAAAATTCTTCTCTGCCGGCGTGCGATTGAGCCCAAGTCCGGTCTCTGGACCTTCCCTGCGGGTTTTATGGAAATTGGCGAGAGCACTGAGCAGGCGGCCGTTCGTGAGACATTGGAGGAGGCAGAGGCTCAGGTAGAGCGTATCTCCCTCTTTGCGGTCCTGAGTCTCCCGCACATCGGCCAGGCCTACCTTGTATTCCGCGGGCCGATGCACTCGCCCGATTTCGGGGCGGGTGAGGAAAGCCTTGAGGTACAGTTGTTCTCACTCTCTGCAATTCCCTGGGGCGAGATTGCGTTCCCTGTGGTCAAGGACGCACTGCGTCGGTATGTCGATGATGTGACGCGAGGCGAGTTTCAGGTGCATGTTGCCAGCTTGCCGGACCGACTCACCTAATTCCTCAGGATGCTGAAAAAACCCGCCCTCGGCATTCTCGCATCGTTCTCAAGAACCGTAAAAGGTTAGATGTGAAAGGTGAAACGTGGGATTCCCGAATGTTCTTCCTTCGAAACATTTCACGTTTTACGTTTCACGTCTCACGGATTGCTGGACAGCATTTTTGAGACCTGTTACGTCCCGTTAATTGAGTGTGGGAATCGTCAGGAGCGGCAGGCTGCGGCCTTGACCATCGTGTAGAAAACGAAACCCTTCGCCTTCAGTGTAGTCGACAGTCACGCCTTCCATCCGTGGCGCACTTCGCCGATCAACCGCAATCGTGAGGCCATCGACCTGTTGAATGTCGTCGTCAGGTTGGGTATTCGCTTCCAGTGTGATACCGAAGCTCAAGCGTGAATCGTCCACATCGCGCACAGAAATCCGGACGACCGGATCCTCAGGGTGATGGGTTTGAATCGCTCTCAGTTTTGTGATGGCGGCAAGGGTGACAGCAATCATAAACGGGCCTCTGTGTGGCGAACGATGCTGTGAATATCGATCAGGTGATGTTCACGGTCGATTGAATAGAAAATCCTCCAGTCCTCAACCGCATATTTGGATAGGCCTGGCAGATCTGGCGCGATGGCCTCGTGGCGCAAATTATCGATGTTGGAGGCAATCCATTTGGTCTTGTCCAAGAGTCGCTGTGCCATGAACGGCTCAAGTGTCCCAAGATCTTTCAGGATAGCTGGGCGATAGCCAAGACGATACCAGGCCATGTTGTCCTTACCAGCGGAGACCGAGCTGGTCCGCAATGTCCTCGCCGGACAGTCTCTCCGTACTGGCCAATGACTCTCTTAGACGGGCGTGGAGGACACTGCCGAGCTGGAGTCCGAGGTCAGGATCGCCCAGTAGCTCGCGTAGACGATCGTCGACGATGCCGCGTATGAGTTCTTTGAATTGTTCCTGGGAAAACTGGGAGATGTCCATGAAGAGGAAGGATACGGAGGCGAGCGCCTAAAATGCAACTGTCGCGGCGGTCTACTCACCCGCATGATTCATGAAGCTTCTGCTGCACGCGCGGATACGCGGCTATGACAGGCAGTCTGGCCGTTCAGCCTTTCGACATACTGCACGAGTATGCCTCATGACTTCACGCCTCCGAGTGCCCGTCTCGCTTCGCGTCTGCACGCGTTCGCAACGAACCTTCATGAATCATGCGGGCTAGAGTCCGGGCTTGATCTGAAGTTCCTGGATCAACCGCTCGATTATGCGGTCCAATTGGTCTTGATGCGAAGGGGCTACCGTCAGAAATTCAAGGCCGATGCCGGCAGATCCGGACCAGCGGACGGCGGCATTGTCGACTATGATGGGCTTGGACTCACCAGGAATATGCAGGTGGATGGTGAGTTGCATGCCGGTAAAGGGACTGATGATACTGTCCACGCAGCATCCCTTGGCAGAAAGGTCTCGGACTGATCCGGCATGGCGAAAGCGATTTTGGTGTACTAAGGTGCAGGAGAGTGACACGGGAAATCTGAGATGCTTTCGGGTGACCATGGTTGTGCAGTAGAGATTTCTATGGAACGACGTTCGCTTGAATTGCGAGGAACTGTCCCAGGCGGGTTCGTTCCTGTTCCAGCATCTCACGAAATTCTACGCCAAACTCAAGTTGAAGAGTCCACTGGACTGTGGCGGCTTGAATGGTGATGGCAATCGGTTGCTCCGGAGTCTGGAGATGCACGGTCAATCGCGCACCGTTTTTTATCGGAAGATCGCTCACGACCTTGCATCCGCCCATCCCGAGGTTGTAGACGATGCCAATCCCAGCATAGTCGCCTGAAAATATCGCCGGAAATTCCACTTGATAGCGAGCGTGCTGTCTCTGTTGTGTCATCGTAGGGTCCTTGACGGTCTCGGTTCCAATGGCAGCCTCTGCAATGAGACGTTCCCGATTATGCGTTCATCTTAGGTAAGGCTATTCGGTGAACGGGCCGTTGTCAAAGAAATAGAGATCTTTGAAGATTACACGTCTCAGCAAATTTGGGCAGACATGGGTAGGGCAACTGGATGGCGTTCTAGGAGTAAACTGTGGCGCAAATTATGTCGGAGCTAGGTAGGTTGGAGAATTTAAACGGACGTAATAGATGAGTGGTCGATCTTTTGACAGTTCCTCGCACATCGGCGTCAGCACGTATTCCGCTTGATTGTCGTTTGATTTTCGCCTGGCGCACTTCTAGAATGCCGCCATTGGATTGACGCTGTGATGCCCACCACCTCTCGTTCTCGAACAACCTCTCTGCCCAAGAAGAAGAGTGTGAAGAAGCTCTCCGGCCTCGACACCTCGCTGAAGCGCCGTTTTCAGACCCGATTGCTAAAATGGTATGAGAAACATGGCCGTGATCTGCCTTGGCGGAAGACCTCCGATCCCTATCACATTCTGGTCTCTGAGGTGATGTTGCAGCAGACCCAGGTCGATCGGGTCATTCCGAAGTACCACGAGTTTCTAGACCGCTACCCAAGCTTTGAAGAATTGGCCGACGCCCCGGTTTCGGATGTGAAGAAGACATGGTACCCCCTTGGCTACAATATTCGGCCCGAGCGGTTACACAGTATCGCGTGTGAGACGGTGGAGCGTTATGGGGGGCAGCTTCCGAGCGATGCAGAGGAATTGCTGTCGTTTAAGGGAATTGGACGGTACACGGCCGGTGCGATCCGGTCGTTTGCCTTCAACGAAGATGCGCCCATTCTGGATACGAATGTCATTCGCGTTCTTCATCGGGTGTTCATCGCGAAGGGCGATCCTAAGACTCAGAAGGCGAGGCTTTGGCAACTGTCGGAAGCCTTAATTCCAAAGGGGAAGGGCTATGACTTCAATCAGGCGATTATGGACTTTGGAGCGACCTGCTGCACGGCAAGGAATCCCTCCTGTCGGCAATGTCCGATGAAATCGTTTTGTAAGACGCATCCTTTTGATCCTAAGGCATGAAGAACGACGGTGCCGCATGAATATTGTCGAGGTCGCTGCCGGTCTTGTTTATTGCGAGGGCCGCTACTTGATTGCCCGTCGGAATCCGGGCGTGCATTTGGCAGGCTTCTGGGAATTCCCAGGCGGGAAGTGCGAGGTTGGTGAAACTTTAGAAGAATGTCTGCGGCGGGAATTGTTCGAGGAACTGGGTGTTCGGATTGACGTACCGATACCGTTTCAGATTATTCGGCATGAGTATGAGGAAAAAATCGTGGAGCTGCATTTCTTCCGTTGCCAAATCGAGACCGGACGCGCCACAGCCATCGACTGCGCGGAAATTCGATGGGTCTGGCCGCACGAGTTGGGCGACTTTGAGTTTCCCCCAGCGGACCGTCCTATCATCGAAGCCCTACAACGGCAGACCATGGGACGGGTGTCATGAAGGTTGTTCTGGATATTGAGACCATTCAAGCGCCTCGGGAAGAATGGGCGCGGCTGACGGGAAAGCTTCCGTCAAGCGGAGAGTCTGGGTCGGCAGGCGAGGGCTACGATTTGTTTGCGGCGGGGGCTGCCGAAGTTCAACGACTCGCCGAGGATGAACAATATGCAAAGTCGGCTTTTGACGGCACGTTCAGTCAGATCGTCTGTATCGGCCTCTTGGAGTTTTCCGATCAGCTTGAACCGCGTGGGGCTGTAGCCTGGTACGGCGGAAATGAGCGGGAGTTGCTGCGGCAATTCTGGAGCCGTTTGGCGCAGAACCGCCCGTCGCTTTTCATCACCCATAACGGTCTGGGCTTCGATATCCCGTTCATGAAGAAGCGTTCGATCATTCACCAAGTCAAGCCGAGTCTGGAGATCAACCTTGCCAAGTTCCGCACAGAACCGGTCTACGACACCATGGCGATCTGGAGCAATTGGGATACGCGTGGGTGGGTGAAACTCGACGTGCTTGCGCGAGCGCTGAACGTTGAAACGAAATCCGGCAGTGGGGCTCAGGTGGCTGAGATGTGGGGGAGGGGACAGGGGCAAGAGTTGGCTCGGTACTGCCTACAAGATACCTATGTGACGTATGCCTGTTATTGCCGGATGAATTTTCGACAGCCTCTGTCCAGTGAAGTGGTCTTGCTCCAGCCGGAGTTGCTGAGTGTCGATTGAGAACGGCTAGCGAACTCTCGTGGCGTGCGCCAGTTTCTTCTTCGGTACCGGTTTGCCAGATACCTTGGTCAACCTGAGCGCGTTAATTTCTTCATCACGGTCCCGTAGTTCCCGCTTCATCCATTGGGACTCCTTGCGAAGCATCGCGATCTCGGAGTCCTTCTTGGCGAGCGCCTCTTTTGCCACCTTCAGGTCACTGAGTCTCTGGGCCAAGGATTCGTCTTGTCCAACTTCCTGACCGACACTCGCAGAGGCCGCGTGAGCTTTCGCGGGGGTAGACGCCGCCATGGGGGCTATTGTAGTGCTCGGGGGAGCTTTTGCGATCGGCATGGCCTCGGGCATTGGCGCCTTGGCGAGCGCATGATAATCGATGATCATCGTCATCGCGCCGAGCGCATCGCCGGC
>JBBRRN010000149.1:0-8070 GCA_038200685.1 Nitrospirales bacterium | reverse complement strand
GTAGCAACGTGGAGCTCTGTTGTGAATTGTATGGAGGATGTTGCGCATCTCACGGTGTATTTTCCCAACAATATGCTTGCCCATATCAATGTAAATTGGCTTTCGCCAGTCAAAGTACGGACGACGTTAGTAGGTGGTCAGAAGAAGATGTTGGTATGGAATGATCTGGATCCGGCTGAGAAAGTTCGGGTGTATGACAAGGGTGCTGATGTAAAGACAGAACAGGGGGTTCACAAACTTCTGGTCAGTTATCGAAGCGGTGATATGTGGGCGCCCAAAGTAGAAGAGCTTGAGGCGCTTCAGCTTGAAACCCGATATTTTCTGGATTGTGTCAAGAACGGTACAAAACCATTCAATGATGGGCAGGCTGGCTTGCGAGTCGTGCGGATCCTTGAGGCGGCGGAACTGTCGCTCAAACAGCATAAAGAGGTTGCATATGCTTCGGTCGGGTAACGGAATTCAGAAGCGTCTTGGCGTCGACATTCGGTTTTGCCGTAGGATCGCGTGGTCGGGTCTGGCGCAAGAGAGGGAAGTATGAGGTCTTCGTTCGCGAAAAGGGAACGGGTTGGGGCCCTTGAACCGATTTTCAATGAAGAGATCATGGAAATCGTCACGAGAGAGCGCAAACGCACAGATCGATCTGGGCTAGCTATGGCGATATTGTTGATCGGCGTGCGGGATAGCCGGCACGAAAACACGTCAGCACTGTTTGCCGTAGTTGCCGATGCGTTGGCGGCGATCAAGTCGGACATCGATATTGCCGGATGGTTTGAGCGAGAGTCGATCATTGCTTTGATTGTTCCCGAGATCGACCCGTCGAGCTCGACAAGCGGCTGCGAGCGGCTCGAATCCGAATTTCGAAAAGAGCTTGACGATCGGTCTGAGGAGGATCTCACTGATCGATTGTCGATCAGACTATGTATCTATCCTGAGCCACCGCAACTCGGAGATGAAGAACGCCAAGCTGTGGATCCGTTTATGTATCCGGAATTGCATGTCCATCGAGATCGAGTCACCCCGTTTCAGGTCTTCAAGCGGGGCATGGATATTCTCGGCAGTCTCGGGCTCCTCCTCCTCCTCTCACCATTGCTCCTGGCCATTGCGGTACTTGTGAAATTATCTTCCCGTGGGCCTGTGCTGTTTCACCAGATGCGAATTGGCCAGATGTTGAAACCATTCATGATGTGTAAGTTTAGAACGATGTATGTCAATGCAGATCAGGGGATTCACCATAATTATGTAAGTTGGTTTATAAATTCGAGCGATAAGGGGAAAGAGCAGGATAAGAATAAGATCTTCAAGTTAACCAACGATCCGCGGATCACTCCGATAGGACATTTTCTGAGGAAGACGAGCCTTGATGAGCTTCCCCAACTATGGAATGTGTTGGTTGGCCACATGTCGCTGGTCGGTCCGCGGCCTCCGTTATGGTATGAGGTGCAACAGTATAAGCCGTGGCATCGTCTCCGAGTCATGGAAGCCAAGCCAGGCATTACGGGGCTGTGGCAAGTGACTGGCCGGAGCCGGACGACGTTCGACGAAATGGTCCGGCTGGACCTTCGCTATGCCAGGAAGAAATCACTGTGGGCCGACATCAAGATTCTCTTTGCCACTCCGGCAGCTGTCATTAAGGGGAATGGCGCCTGCTAAATGGTGTTCTCGTTTCGCTCCCAGGAATCAAGAAACAAGGGTCCTCTATGGATCTGAGGCCTTGCTTGAGAAAGTCATATGCATCTAAGCGACCATCTGAATAGCATGGCGTCGCCGGGAGGCAAGCAACAGACTGGGGAAAGGGCCAACCGTTTTGATGGAGGACCCATTCAGGTCTTGAGCCAACCTCTGCCGTTTAGCACGTGGATTCGGAATGGGCTATCCCTTCTCTTGTTACTTGCCGCCGTCGTATGGTTTTGGCGTCCGCTAGTTCTGTTATTTTCCCTCACCCAACAGGAGGAAGATTACTCGCACATTGTGCTGATCCCCTGCCTGAGCTTGTATGTGTTCTGTCTTCACCGGAAGGCGATCAATGCCTCAAGGGAATGGAGTCCGTGGCTTGGATTGCTTGTATTAGGGTTGGGGGCTTTGTGTTACTGGTCTGCCGGCGCTGCGTTTTTTTCCCCAGACCAGTTGTCGATGACCATATTGGCGTTGCTTCTGATGTGCTGGGGTATTTTTCTGTTCTGCTTCGGAGTTACGCTCTTCCGCAAGGCTTCGTTCGGGCTAGTCTTTCTCCTTTTTATGGTGCCGTTTCCTTCTTTTATCTTGCATGCCATTGTCAGATTTCTACAACGCAGCTCGGCTGAAGCTACTGATCTACTATTCTCGACTCTCAGTGTCCCCGTTTTTCGTCAAGGGTTCGTGTTCAGTCTTTCGAATTTCACAATTCATGTGGCGGAGGAGTGCAGCGGCATCCGATCGGCCCTTTCCCTCTTCATTATTAGTCTCGTAATCGGGCATTTCTTGCTTCGGGCCGCCTGGACGAAGATGGGGCTGGTGGCGATTGTCGTGCCACTTGCAATAGCCAAAAATGCCTTCCGCATTGTTGGGTTGTCCCTCTTAGCCAATTATGTGGATCCAACGTTCATAACGGATAGTCTGGTACACCGTAGCGGAGGTATTCCTCTCTTTCTCCTCTCCCTTGTTGGGCTTCTCTCTCTTGCCTGGCTATTCCGAAGATTTGAGAAAAACCTGGACTGATTCCCAGGCGACGCACAATCTCAGTCTTAACCGTAGCGTGCTGGCATAAAATGCGCTCGGATCTCGGTCATTCTGGTGTGGTCACGTTCAAGGAGCAATGGTCAACAGCATGTGCAAGCATTGCTCCTGCCGCGATCGCCTTCCCGTCCGTTGAGCATCTCAGAGCTCGGCTGGCAAAGGAAGTGTGTGCATGTCTCCCTGGCAATGCACTGACCTAAGCGGAGCGGTTTTTCTCCTGGCATACCGGACGACGTTACACAATATAAGGATGGGTAGGGACGGTCGTTCCCCTGCCTCATCGCCTGGTTTAGTGCACGTGTGACTCTATAGGTCTAACATGGCGCTCCCGACATGGTTTTCAATAGCGGCTGGTCTCGTCGTGGCTATTGCCGGCGGAATGGCTTGGGTGCTGTTTATTAGGAGAAAGGCTAGCGCCTCACACCGGAGTCTCGCGGTCTTGCTGGAGGCGACCGCCATGGCCCACCTGGCCAATGCCGCAGGATTGCTTGACGAGTCCCATGCATTGCTGTGGCGGGCGATCGCGATGGTCGCAGAGCTCGCCCAACCCGCTCTATTGCTGTATGTCGGGCTGGCATTTCTGAGCCCGGTTGAGCGGAGCCACGATACATCTGTACGGTGGCGTGCCCGCATAATCGGGGTACTTGGCCTGCTGCTGGCTGGCTGTGCAGTGACCGGCCAGGTTTTTGCCTGGAAGGTGTTTGAGGATGGCCAGGCGGCGATTGTCTTGGCTTCCTGGGGAGGCGTGCCGTATGCCTTTATCCTGACTGGAATGGCTCTGGGGTTAGCACAACTTGAATTGGTCTTACGGGCCAGCCGTGAGCCGGTCCGCCACAAGCTGAAATTCGTTGTGATTGGGTTAGGAGGACTGGCGGGGTTCCAAATCTATCAAGCCAGCCAGATGCTCCTGTTTCCAGTCTGGCAAGCTCAACATGTGCTGGTTGGAAGCGTCGCGACGGCCATGGCACTGTGCCTGACTGCCTACGGGTTAGGGCGAACCCGCCTTCGAGAAGTTCTCGTTAATACCTATGTATCCCAACAGGCGCTCTTCGGTTCGGTCACCTTCATCATGTGTGGGCTATATCTGCTGGTGGTGGGGGCTATCGGTGAATGGCTGCGACGTTCAGATCAATCATTGGGAGTGGGGCTCAGTGTCGTCGTGGTATTTGGAGCCTTGGTCGGGCTGGCGGTTGTGGCATTCTCAAAAACGGTGCGCGCAGACGTCCGGCGCTTCCTCAATCGGAACTTCTATCGATCCAAGCACGATTATCGCGCACAGTGGCTTCAGATCACAGAGGCCTTTGAGCAGGCGGCGAGCAAAGAAGCGATCATGGATCGGTTGCTCGATTTTCTTATTAAGACGTTCCATACCACAGAGATTTCTATATGGTCGTTTCGAGAAACCGATCGTCGGTTTTGCCACATTCGTTCGATGAAGACTGAGAAGGAGCCGGCTTCATTGGGGCTTTCCCATCCTGTGATCGTGCAACTCTTAGTGAAGGATGAGGCGGTTGTGGTCGAGGACGCCTGGTTAAAAAAAAATGTGGGATCTGGTTCAGGAGAAGATTCGTTGAAAGCCGCTGGGGTGGCACTCTGTTTCCCCATTCGCGCTCAGGGACGGCTTACGGCATTCGTCGCGTTGGGGCGACAACTTCGAGGAGAAGCCTATGGAGCGGATGATTGCGACTTGCTCCGTGGAATATCCCATCACGTTGGTGCGTTGCTCTCTCATGCGTGGTTGGCCGAAGAGCGCCGGGCGTCGGCTGAACTGGACGCGCTCCATCGGTTTTCCGTATTCTGTCTGCATGACCTGAAAAATCTCGCAGCGAGGCTGTCCTTAGTGGCTCAGAACGCCGAGGTTCACGGCAAAGATTCTGTCTTCCAGGATTCCGCCATGAGAACGGTGGCTGACACGGCTAACAAGATGACGATTCTCATGAGCAAGCTTTCTCTGAAATCATTCGAGCCGATGGCTATAGCGATGCCGGAGTCGATAGATATCTCGACACTTATTGATGAAACGGTGGCGCCGATCAGAGGAAAGGAACACGTACGGCTGTGTGTCAGCGGTGAGCCTGTCCCTCCGGTGATGGCCGTTCGGGAGCAACTTCACCAAGTGCTGCTCAATGTGCTGCTCAATGCCAAGCAAGCCATCGGCAAGAAGGGGGAGATTTTAATTGTGATCGAACAATCGAACGGTTTCGTTGTCGTCACGGTTAGCGACACGGGTAGCGGTATTCCCGATAGCATGCTCGAGTCGTTGTTTCGACCGTTGCAATCCCGTAAACCCGGCGGGCTTGGGGTTGGACTCTACCAATGCAAGCAGATCATGGAGGCACATCAGGGAACCATTCTGTTGCAAAGCCAGGAAGGAACGGGGACGCAAGTTCGGATTGCGCTTCCTATTTATCGCCCGCCTGCTACTATATAGACGCGGAATCCTTTTCACGTCCTGACTTGAACCGTCATTTACGAGCTCGATATGTCTGAGAAACTCATGACCATTCGACCTGCTCTGCTGCTGGTCGACGACGATGCTGAGATTCGGGATCAAATGAAATGGGCCCTGGCTTCGGAGTATCAGCTGCTGGAAGCGTCGGATCGCTCCACCGCATTGGCGCATGTCCGGCAGGCGATGCCGCGATTGGTCCTGCTTGATTTAGGACTGCCTCCTGACACCGATGGGGCCTCAGAGGGCTTGGCAATCTTGCAGGAAACCCTCGCGCTCAATCCGATGGCAAAGATCATTGTGGTCACCGGTAATAGCGATCGTAAGAAGGCCGTCGCTGCCATCGAAAGCGGGGCCTACGACTTTATCGAAAAGCCTCTACAACTCGATGTCTTGAAAATCGTGCTGCAGCGGGCGGCCTATCTCTCCAATCTGGAAAGGGAAAACCGGGCTCTCCAAGAGCAGAATGGCCAGTGTGAGTTCGAAGGGATGCTGGGAAATAGTGCGCGAATGGAGGACGTGTTTCGCATGATTCGGCGTGTTGGACCGTCCGATGTGCCGGTGTTGATTATCGGTGAAAGCGGTACCGGGAAAGAGTTGGTAGCGCGCGCGATCCATCGGCAGAGTGCGCGCAAAGACCAGCCATTTGTGACTATCACCTGCAGTGCGATTCCGGAAACCTTGCTGGAGAGCGAGCTATTTGGATATGAAAAAGGGGCGTTTACCGGAGCGGCGCAGCAACGAAAGGGGCGAATTGAAAGTGCGCAGAGTGGCACGCTGTTCCTGGATGAAATCGGAGACGTTCCGCTAGCGTTACAAGTCAAGCTGCTCCGGTTCTTACAAGAACACACGATACAACGGCTGGGCGCAAAAGGCACTCTTACCGTCGATGCACGTATTCTTGCGGCAACCAACGTCGATCTGC
Source organism: Nitrospirales bacterium (assembly GCA_038200685.1). GTDB lineage: Bacteria > Nitrospirota > Nitrospiria > Nitrospirales > Nitrospiraceae > Palsa-1315. The sequence continues at coordinate 1,984 of JBBRRN010000149.1, read as the reverse complement.
AACAGGCCATCAACGAAGGGCGCTTTCGAGAAGATCTGTATTACAGGCTGTGCGTCGTCACGATTGCGATGCCTGCTTTGCGTGAACGGGGGTCTGATGCCACACTGTTGGCCCGGACGTTCTTGGGGAAATTTGCGGAAGAGCAAAAAAAACCGTTGAAGGGGTTTACGCCTCAAGCGGTTGAAGCCGTGAGGGCGCACAGTTGGCCGGGGAACGTCCGGGAATTGGAAAATAGGATCAAGCGAGCTGTCGTTATGGCGGAAGAAAAATACGTATCCCCTGCGAACTTGGAACTGAAAGATTCCTCTTCAACCGAAGAGGAGCCGTCCACACTCAGAGCTTCACGCGACAGTCGTGAAAAAGATATCGTGCGATTGGCGATGGGAAAAGCTGAAGGAAATGTGTCGCGAGCCGCAACCGACCTCGGGATCAGCCGTCCCACGCTCTATCAGTTGCTTGCCCGATATGGTTTGAAGAAGATGAAATCCGAGAGCCAGAAAGAAGATATCTAGTGTTCCTCCTGCGTTTCCCCAACCAGTAAATTGCTCTGCCTAACGCGATGAGAAGTGGCCCCGGAAATTTGAACAAGCCGTTAGGTGGAGAATCTGCTACTGTTGATGCCCTTATAAGGCGATGAAATGAGCAGACGATGACAACACGAACGAGACGGACGCACGCAGCGGTGTTCAAAGCCATAGTGGCGTTGGCCGCGATGGGGGGCGACAAGACGTTGGCTGAACTGGCACCGCGATTTGAGGGGCATCCCAATCAGATTACAGAGTGGAAGCGGCAACTCAGCGAGCGAGCGGCCGAGATCTTTGGCGGGGGAGCCGCGTCGACGGAGCCGCCGGTTGATCTGAAGGCCGTGCATGCCAAGATTGGGCAGCTCACGCTGGAGAATGATTTTTTAGAAGGAGCGCTCATCAAGGTGGGATGGCTGAGCGCAACGCGAAGATTGACGGCCACCACGCACTGCCGATTAGCCGCCAGGCACAAGTGGCAGGGATCAGCTGAGGTAGCGTCTACTATGTGCCCAAATCTGTCAGTGCGACTGATCTGGCACTGATGCGTCGCCTGGACGCGTTGCACTTGGAGCACCCGTTCATGGGCGCGCGCGTGTTGCGCGACCAGCTGAATCGGATGGGGGCACGGTCGGGCGGAAACACGTTGGGACGCTGATGGCGCGCATGGGCATGGAGGCGTTGTATCGAAAACCGGAACGCCAGTAAGAAGTACTCCGGCCATACCGTGCAGCCCTACCTGCTGCGCGGGCTGACCATCAAGCGGGCGAATCAGGTGTGGGCGCTCGACACGACGTACATTCCCATGGCCAAAGGGTTTGTCTACCTGACTGCGGTGGTGGATTGGGCCAGCCGCAAGGTCTTAGCCTCGACGGTCGCGATCACGTTGGAGACCGGCCATGCCGTTGCGGTGCTGCATGAGGCGTTCACACGACATGGCAAGCCAGAGATTGTGAATACCGATCAAGACAGCCAGTTCACCGCGCAGGCGTTCGTGCAAGCGGTCAAGGGTCAGGGGTGTCACCTCAGCATGGACGGGCGCGGAGCCTGGAGGGATAATGTGTTCGTCGAACGGCTGTGGAAATCGGTGAAATATGAGCGGGTGTATCTACATGCCTACGACTCCGTCACTGAAGCCAGGCAATCGATCCTACAATACTTGGATTGGTATAACCGAGCGAGACCCCATTCGAGCCTGGACCGGCAAGCACCGGATGAGGTCTATGCCGTGATGCTGCCGACGGGTAAACTGGCAGCGTAAGTAGCAGCAGAGCCGCCACTTAAAACACTCGGCCGCTGTTCAAACGAATGGGGCCACTGCTATGCGCCTTCCATCCAGCCGCTATCCCATTGTTGCTACCCAACAGCACCATAGAAATTTAATTTTATAGAACCTTGAGCTCTAACTCCAAGTGCAACACTGCAGGCCCTGAAGGGCTACGGTGCTGCCATGACAAAAAGAT
>JBBRRN010000148.1:0-8134 GCA_038200685.1 Nitrospirales bacterium | reverse complement strand
AGATCGATGTAGAGTTCATTGAGATACAGCCGACTGTAGGGCGCATAGGGGCTGATGTGATAGGGGACGGTATTCCGCAGTGCGTGCAACGGATTGAGCCCGATCACTCCGGCGCCGAGTTCTTTCCCGGCCCACTCCACAATCCGTCCGAGATCGGTGAAGTCTCCGCACCCCCAATTGCGATCGGAGGACAATGAATAGAGCTGCAAGGCGAATCCCCATAGCCGTTGGTTTGCTTCGAGTGGAGGCGGGATGTAGCATTGCCGTGGCGCCACGATGACCCGCATCGATCCCTCGACGCCGCCAACCAGGCTCTCGGCCAGTATCGTCAGAGTGTAGTACCCAAGTGAGAGCCCGTGCGGGTCCGGGATTTCCACACGCACATGTCGTTGCCCTTTGAGGAGACGAACCTCGGCAGCAGTGAGCCCAGGCCCTGCTTGGCCTTCTTGCACCACAGCGTTTGCTTCGTCACGGATGTTCCATTCCACTGTGAGGGATCCTTCTTTCCCGTCTTCGAGCACCAGATAACAGGACAGGGAGCCTCCCGCCTCACCGTCACGAAGAATCCGAACCGGATCGCACGGGCGTTGCCACGGGGCGTCATCCCATTCTTGTAGTGCCTGGATTAGCAATGTGGGTGAATCGATCGCAAAGCCCATGGCAGTCAAAATAGCGCGCTTGGTGTCATCGGAGGTGAAATGAAGAGTCCCTGCGATATCGTAATAGTCAGTCGCAATGCCGGCACGCTCAGCGAGTCTGGCCAGAAGGGTCTGTTCTGTTAGCTCATGCATGGACGAGATTCTGCGCGAAGAACAGTGGTTTGTCAATCTATCCTATTGTTCTTGAAGAAGAATTCAGTAAAGACCATTTACTTGCGTGCCCATCAATCTGAGCGACGTTGGACATGGTCGGAGAGTGAAAGCCTCTCCGTTGATGGTCCATTATGCCATGGTAAAAGTATAAAGAAAGCGCGCTCTCACAAAAGTCGGCCGCGTTGTTCTCAACACGACCTTGGAGAGGTTTTCAAGTCGATGGATCATCGACCGACACTTCTGCTCCTCCTCACACCACTCGTGGGGCGGAGGAGGAGGCCCAATCAGTTGGCGAGCCTGTCTGCAAGCCCTCACCTCGCCCGGGCATGCTGCACTAGAAGCCCTCCCGGCTCTTGCAGCCGCGTAGGTTGACGCCACATACCAGGCGCGGCCGCTTGGTTTATGTAATCCCAACATGAGAATGTCCGTTTCTGCCAAAGTAGAAATGTCCTCTTGTATAGACTGGTTGCCCTCAGAGGGAGGGCAGTATGGTCGGAGAGGACACGGTGTGTATGAGTGTGCAGGAGTTGAAGCGGGTGCATGTGATCCGGCAAGCGATGGGCAAGGCCCTGCGGCAGCGGGAGGTCAGCGAGGTGCTGGGGGTTACGACACGTCAGGTGCGGCGGCTGATCCAGCGGGTCCGGGCCGAAGGCGACGCGAGGCTCGTGCATCGGAGTCGAGGCAAGCCCTCGAACCGACGACACCGGCCCGCGCTGAAGACGCAGGTCTGCGGCTGTACGGGCAGCACTATAGGGACTTTGGGCTGACTCTCGCGGCGGAGAAGCTGGCCGAGCGGCATGGGATCATGCTCAGTGCCGAGACCCTGCGCAGTGGTTGCGGGCGCACGGGATCACGCATTTCACGCGGCGGAAGCAGCCGCACCGGGCGTGGCGGGCTCGGAAAGCCCACGTGGGGGAACTGATCCAACTGGACGGCTCGCACCATGACTGGTTCGATGGGCGTGGACCCCGGTGTGTGCTGATGGCCTACATCGACGATGCGAGCAACCGTGTCTTTGCACGATTCTATCCATACGAGGGCACGATGCCCGCGATGGACAGCTTCCGTCGCTACGTCACGCGCTCCGGAATGCCGCTCGCGCTCGACACGGATAAACATACAACCTATCAATCGTCGGCCGCGCCGGAGGAACAATTAGCCGGTCGAATGCCGCACAGTCAGTTTGAGCGAAGCCTCGCGAAGTTGGGGGTAGCGGTGATTCATGCCCACTCGTCGCAGGCCAAGGGCCGCGTCGAACGGCTCTTTCGCGCCTTCCAGGATCGGCTGATCAAGGAGCTGCGGCTGGCGGGAGTCGCCATGCTGGACGTGGCGAATCGGTTCGTGGCGACCTATCTCCCGATCTACAACCGGCGGTTTGCGGTTCCGTCCGCGCAGGCCGCCGATCTGCATCGGCCCCGTCCGGCGCGCCGCGACCTGGACCGAAGCCTGTGCGTCAAGACCACCCGAGTCTTGCGCCGTGATTGGACGGTGGCCCACCACGGCCAGCTCTATCAGATCCGCGACAATATCCGGGCGACCCATGTGCAGGTGGAAGAGCGGATTGATGGGACGATGCGGCTGCCCAACCACGGCCAGCCGCTCACGTATCAGGCGATCGTTGCGCGTCCGCTACGCGTGCCGTCCCCTCCCAAGATCGCGCGCCCGCAGCGGACGGTCACGCCGACACGCGCGCATCCGTGGCGCAAGAGCCTGCTGCCGGAAGGAACAAGACACGCGGCCGCTTGGTTTATTGACTCCCTCATTTCGTTTTGTTAGCCTCAAGGCCCGCCGTGTTACTGCCGATAGAGAAGACGAGAAGAGTCAGTCAACATCCTTGGCATCAAATCCCGAAAGGAGTTCCGATGGCTAGCGCAACCGCCTCCCCAGAATTGCTTGCTGCATTGCAGAACAAGGCCACGCAGCTTCGAATCGATAGTGTTCGTGCAACGAGCGAAGCGGGGAGCGGACATCCATCCAGTTGCTGCTCCGCAGCGGATATTGTTGCGGCTCTTTTTTTCTCCGTCATGCGATATGACCCCAACAATCCGAAAGCGCACAATAGCGACCGGTTTGTGCTGTCAAAAGGCCATGCCGCTCCTTTGCTCTATGCCGCGTGGGCTGAAGCCGGTCTTTTCCCGAAAAGCGAACTTCTTAAGCTCCGGACGCTGACGTCCGACCTGGAAGGCCACCCGACTCCTCGCTTATCGTTCGTGGACATGGCCACTGGCTCGCTCGGGCAGGGACTGCCTGTCGGTATCGGCATCGCCCTGAATGCAAAATTCGTCGATAAACTGGATCACCGAACCTATGTCTTGATGGGCGACGGGGAGTCCGTCGAAGGTTCGGTATGGGAAGCGGCTGAAGTCGCACGCCATCATGGTTTAGATAATCTCTGCGCAATTATCGATGTCAATCGACTTGGTCAAAGCGATCCCACCATGCTGCAACACGACATGGAGGGGTATCGCTCCCGCTGGGCCGGTTTCGGCTGGCAAGCGTTGGTAGTCGATGGGCACGATATGTCAGCGTTACTCGCAGCGTTCGATACCGCTGCCGCCACCAAAGGCAAGCCGACGGTTCTTCTCGCTAAAACATTTAAGGGCAGGGGCATCTCCTTCATGGAAAACCATCCTAACTGGCATGGGAAGCCGGCCGCCAAAGGAGAGGAAACCCAGAAGGCGCTCGATGAGTTGACCAAGCAGATGAAGCCGAGCAGCGCAGCCATCTCAGTGAAGAAACCATCGACGCTGGTTCAGGGGCCATCGTCTATCAACCCGCTCCCACCGTCGCCCTATAAAGTCGGCGACGCTGCCGCTACGCGCGAAGCGTTCGGCCTGGCACTTGAAGCACTGGGCGCAGTCAATCCGCTGGTTGTGGGGCTGGATGCTGATGTAAAGAATTCAACCTATACCGATAAGTTCGGCAAGAAGTTCCCCAATCGATTCTTTGAAAATTTTATCGCCGAGCAAAACATGGTCGGCGCCGCGGCCGGCCTCGCGGCGTGCGGCAAAGTCCCGTTCGTGGCGACCTTTGCCTGTTTCTTCGCCCGGGCCTACGATTTCATCCGTATGGCTGCCATCAGCGGCTCGAACATCAAACTTGTCGGCACGCACGTCGGTGTAAGCATCGGAGAAGATGGCCCTTCACAAATGGGCTTAGAAGATATTGCGATGATGGCTGCGCAACCGGGAGTGACGGTGTTGTATCCGTCTGATGCGACCAGCACGTATCGGCTTGTCGAGATAGCTGCTACGCACAAAGGGATGGTCTACATCCGTGCCGGTCGGCCCAAGTCTCCGGTTCTATACGGGCCAGAGGAAGCGTTCCAGATCGGCGGATCGAAGGTCATCCGTCATAATGCATCGGATGTCCTTACGATTGTCGCCGCCGGCGTCACACTTTTTGAAGCGCTGAAGGCATACGACATATTGAAAACTACCGGCATCTCTGTGCGAATCATCGATCTCTACAGTGTTGTCCCTATCGACCGCACCACATTGTTGGATAGTGCGAGGGCTACGCAGGGACGAATCCTCACGGTCGAAGACCATTATGCGCATGGTGGCCTTGGAGATGCAGTGCTCAGCGCGGTTGGATCTGAAGGTGTCAAGGTGCATAAACTTGCAGTTCGTACGATCCCGCATAGCGGGAAACCGGACGAACTCATCGACCACTTTGGTATCGGAGTACGATCGATCGTGGAAGCTGCGAAACACATCACAAAATAAGCTCTTCCGCGCCGCCCATCCTCGTAAGTTTGGGCGGCGTTCACCTCTTGAACATTTTGGCTGGATTATCAGCCAACGATGCGTCAGAGACTGATCGAGTCTTTTACCCGGCAACGGTATTTTTAAAGAGAGTAGACCTGACTGGGTATTTCCACATCATTGATGTTTTGCATGTGTTAGCCTGGTCTGATGCGCATGATACCCGGCAGTGGGGTTGTAAGTCACTTCTTGCTGTGCTGTCATATCTGCGGCAGCTTTGCTGCAACGCCTTCCGCGTCCACGTATCCCACCGCAGTATGCTGGACACGCTTGACAGGCCAGCCAGTTCTGGATGCTCAAGCAACGTCACAATGCACAGCGCCTCAGCAACGGGCACTACCTAAAGCAAAGGCATTTAAGGCTTCGATCTCGTACCTTCCACAACCTACTTGATTCGGTTCAGCCACGTCCCGCCAAACACCTATTCGGTAACCCCCAGCCTATCCGATGACTTTTCTAGCATGGGTCTCCCCAGTCGGTATTGACAATCCTACAGCCCTGTAGATCGGGCTTGTCCCACCCGTTCTAGTGTCTTCGTCCCTGTCATGTAGCCAGGTTTCACATCCCTTATTAAGGAAGGCCCAGACAATGTGCAACAAGGGGCGGAGACATGATGTGCATGCCACATTCCTGCTTTTGTATCTTGACAATAGAGTACACGTAAGGCATTGTGTGGCCGGCGTTTGCTAGGAAGGACGGGTATGTGTTTTCAACAATGCCCTCTTATCATTAGCCATAGCGTCGGGTATTATATTGTTACTACATGCGAATCATACCCAGCATTCATGACTTACTGATGAGACCGTCAAAGTGTGCGCGTATAACTTCTCTGAAAGTGCATTTCTACAGGCAACACAGGCGATTATTGAGCTCACGCTACGCACTATTTGATGGTCGGCTCAGTAAATGAAAGTCGTTGTACAGCGACTGAATGATCACGCACGCAATGGATAATTGTGTGAGTCAGAGGTGTGATGATGGCTGCATCAAGCAAGAGGTGCAGCGCGCGACCCTCACTGCTGGGCCGCGCTGCACATTAGGTATAGGCCTTACTAATGCTGGCTTGAACACTGATTCAGCAAGCGTGAGCGATGCGAGTTATTGTTCGTGTTGGGCCCCATGAGGCAGGACATCGTCAAGGGACGATAATCACCATTCAGAAAAGGAGGTGGGAATGACGACGCGGAAGGTAGGGATGTCAGCCGTGGTAATGGTATCTCTCCTGGTTTTTTCAGGAGGGATGGCGTACTCAGAGGAACCAGTGCCATTGCCTCCAGTTCCAGCGGAATATGCCGACAAAAAAATGCCAGCTGGCTGGTTGACGGATCCCAAAGCTATTGAAGAGGGGTCGAAGATCTATTCTGGTGAAGTTAACCCGCTTGTCAACTGCGGCAGTTGTCATGGCAAAGATGGTAAGCCAGTAAAAAAAGGTGCACGGGATTTTCGCGACAAGGCTCAAATGAGCCGTTTCACGGATAGTTTCTGGTTCTGGCGAGTGTCGGAAGGGGTCCCGAAAACGAAGATGAAACCATGGAAATCCCTCCTGTCAGAGGAGCAGATCTGGCAGGTTATCGCGTTTGAACGTCAGTTTTCGAAGTAGTTGATCAAAGAAACCGTCAGAGCAATCGACAATCAAAGGAGGCCCCATGTCTATTAGTTTTTCACGTTGTGTGCGTACGGCTGGACTGATTGGAGCATTTCTCGTGGCTCCCTGCCTTTCCATGAATCCAGGGGCTGCGTCGGCGATGGAGAGCATCAAGGGTGTCGTGTCGACTGCACCCAATGTTCCTCCTCCTATCACACGAACAGCACCTGCCAACGTTATAGTTGAGCTTGAAGCTGCAGAGTGGGAGGGCAAGCTTAGCGACGATAACAATTATAGATTCTGGGGTTTTGGCCCCGTAGGTGGGCCATACACCGTACCAGGGCCCATGATCCGAGTCATGGTGGGAGATACGGTTGAATTCCATTTGAAGAACAAGAAGGACAGTAAGGAAAGTCATAACATCGACTTCCATGCGGTCACTGGACCAGGTGGTGGGGCAGCAAGCCTCAATACCGAGCCCGGAGAGGAAAGCAAGTTACGGTTTAAAGCTCTCAATGCCGGCCTTTACTTCTATCACTGTGCCACCGCATCTCCATCCATTCCTGAGCATATTGCAAATGGAATGTACGGAGGGATTTTAGTTGAGCCGGTTGGTGGGCTAAAGAAAGTAGAAAAAGAATATTATGTCGTGCAAAGCGAGTTTTACACCAAGCCAGGTAAGAAGGGCGATACCTTGGAGTTTTCGTTCGAAAATGGCTTAGCGGAGCACCCGTCACATGTGGTGTTTAACGGTATGGCGGGCTCGCTTATCAAGAATCCTCTGACAGCCAAGGTGGGCGACACCATTCGAATGTTCTATATCAACGCAGGGCCCAACCTGACCGCAAATTGGCACGTCATCGGAGAGATATTTGACAGAGTTTACCCAGAGGGTTCCTTGATTACGCCTCCATTGCAGAACATTCAAACCACCGTCGTGCCCGCGGGTGGCTCTTCCATGGCAGAGTTTAAGGTCGAAGTGCCTGGAACTTATATCAATGTTGACCATGCAATCTTCCGCATCGCAAAAGGCGCCGTTGGCCTGATAAAGGTAGAGGGCCCAGAGCAACCGGACATCTACAAAAACCTCCTGAAGTAATCCGGAGGAGATTGAACCGCTGTGATCTCAAAACACAGTGTGTAAAATCTGTAGTGGTTAGGATGTCATGGTTCTGATGATCATGACGAAATAACATGTATCAGCGAAAGGGAGAGGCAAAAGCCTCTCCCTTTTCGTTTTAGGGCCAGCTGTAGTAATGAAATAGAAGAATAGCAGCACGGTGAATTGGGGAATCAAAGGGCTTGGATGAGACGGTACAGGGGGATCCTGCCCTATGATCGAATTGGGTAAATAGAACTGACTATTTTATTCAAGCCTGGCTCCGGCTGAAGCAATAACCGAGTCAGGGCAAACCTCGCTATAAATTATGACTAAACTATACGTAATTCTATTTATAGCAAATGTACATAGGTGTTAGTATGAACAAGCTACCGTCTGGTAGTGCAACATAAGTGGTGGTCTTGCTTAATCCGAGCTGTGAGGCACACGGCCTGTGAGCAATCACCTGAAGCTCCTCTCTCTGTGATCATCTAAAATTCCACACTCCTGACGTTGGTCCTGTAACGAGACGATTCTTAACCAGATAAGACGATCTCTTTGATGGTCCGGATCCCCTGACGTTGTGCGACGAACTCATTCGGGGTCAGGTGCTCAAGTGAGTTGTGAGGGAGTGTTGATTATAGTCGAGCCGCGGGGCTTGGATAATGTGTTGAGCCTCAGCCGGCGAGGTGAACCGGTGCACCTTCAAACACTCGTCTCGTAGGCGGCCGTTAAAGGATTGATGGTTTCAAATTCCTAGATACTGTTGTCACGAGATGTTTGCCCAGAGTGCGATACATCTGATGTGAACGGCGGCGAGGAACGAGGCGGAGTGTTTGGCATATCGGGTTGCGATGCCGCGCCATCTCTT
>JBBRRN010000147.1:0-8147 GCA_038200685.1 Nitrospirales bacterium | reverse complement strand
TGAGGGAATTGAAAAGCTTTCTTTCAGCGACCTTGACATCCGCGGCATTGCGCACGTCCTGATACCAGTGGGACCGGTTCGTCTCTGTAGACAATACCCGTACATGCCCATCCACCGCAGCCCGTTCGAGCCATCGACGGATCGGCACTGTGCCGGTTTCCACCTCGACGTGACCAGCTGAGCTCATCAAACCGACAGGAAGCACCACCAAGTCTGTTGCCACCAATGCGGCATCATCCCGTTTTGAGGTGATCGAGAGGAGTCGCCCCGCCTGGACCTTCATGTGCAAGCTCGAACGGCTCGATGGTCGACTCCGAGCGGTATCGGCTCGTGCCACGACGATCGCCTGGCCTTCCTGCACCTCATGCCGCAGGCTCTCGATCAAGGGACTCGCAAACACTCCTTGCACACCGGACAGGAGGCAGAATCCTCGAATTTCAGCAGCCAGCGTGTCCCACGTGCGCGGATCATCCAGTGGAAACTCTCGAATCGGCAGCCAACGCACCGGGATCGTCACCCGTGATCCTTTGCTCAATGCCTGCCTGAGATGATCTTCCTCAGGCCCGACCAACACCATGAGCTGTCGAATGCCGGCGCGTTGGAGCGTCAACACCGTCCGCTGAAACAGGCCGATGCCTACCACGTTGGTGAGCGGGCCCACTTCGTCGGTATACAATCCAGCCGGCTCGCCGAATAGGCTCACTGACGGCAAGAGAATCGCCGTGCTCAACCCTTGGAGGCCTGTCTGTTTCTCAACGATACTCTCGCTCATGACCTATTCCGTCTCTCAAATCTTGAAACACCGGTCAGCAATGTGCAGACGACATCGCTACAGTTTTGGCAATATATCCCGTTCCGCCTTCGTCACATCTTCAATGAAATCGATTTCTGTCCAAGGAAGTCCGCCGATCTTCTCGTGCCCCACTTTGACGTCGCGAAAAAACCCCACGAGCGCGTCCTCGTATTCCATTTGCCAATCTTCGCGATCCACATGGGTCTTGAGCGACGCCACCACGTGTGGTGCATCGGCATGCCGGACCTTGAGGAACCCCACGCCTTCCCCGGCATAGTCGTAGTGTAACGGCATCGTTTTTGTCAGCGCAATGACGCGCCCGCCTTCGACTACGACCATACATTCCTCCCCGGTCTGCTTGACGGTGTCGTCCATGAGCAGGGCGTTCTCATAGGGAGATTGTACCAAACGGCGCAAGATTTCTTGATGAAAAAGCACATCTGCATCCATAATGATCGCATCGTCATCCAATGCCGTGCGCGCGATCCAGAGCGAGGAAACGCTGCCGCGATGGAACTGTTCATTCACAAGAAAATTTACGCGCATACCACAATCGTTTGCTGCCACAGCCGTGCGAATCATCTCCTGCTTATAGCCCACGATCATATCCACGCAGTGAATGGCGACGCTTCGAAGCGTCGTGAGATAGCGGTGTATGAGGGTTTTCCCGCCGATCTCGATGAGGCACTTCGGGCGATGTTGCGTGACCTGCCATAGGCGTTTCCCGACCCCGGCTGCAAGGATGATGGCTTTCATGCTGCGCCGCAGATCCGTTCGAACGCATCGAGGAATCCGTCCAACTGTGCCTCGGTGAGGGCGCCCATGTTCGCGACGCGAAAAATTTTGCTCTGGAGTTGGCCTTGGCCCGCATAGATCACATAGCCCTGCTCTTTCAGCCGATCGTGCAATGACGGATAGGTCACACCCTCAGGAAGATAATAGGCGGTGATCGTGTTGGAAAGTTTGTCAGGAGTCAGGAGCGGCTTCACGCCGAGTTTCGCCATACGGTCTCGGATTAAGGTTGCGATCTTCTTGTACCGTAGGATCCGTTTGGCGACCCCTTCTTCCATCAGTTCATTCAAGGCTTCGTCGAACGCATAATAGACCTGGACAGCCGGCGTGAATGGAATGGTGCCGCGACCCTGATCATCCACGTATTGAGTGATGTGAAGATAGATCGATCGTCTGGGGTAGCCGCGCATCCGCTCAAGAAATCCCTTACGGACGAGCACGAATGACACACCCGGGAATCCCTGAATGCATTTTCCAGCTGTGCCCGCCACCATATAAATGTGCGACCCAGCAATATCCAGGGGCTCTCCTGCTAAGGCGCTGACCGCATCGACAATGAACACGCGGTTCTGGCTGTCGACGACATCCGCGATCTCCTTGAGCGGATTGATTAGCCCTGTGGTCGTCTCGTGATGGACCATGGCGACCGCATGCGCTTCCGGATGTTGTCGTAGTGCGAGTCGCAACCGTTCAGGATCCGGCCTTGCAGTCCAATCGTATTTAAGCTCAGATACGCCCAGACGATAGAGGCCAACCATCTGAGAAATACGCTCGCCGTACACGCCGTTGTTGAGCACCAGCATCCGTTTGCCGTGGGGAAGCGCAGACATCACGGCGGATTCTACCGCTGCGGTCCCCGATCCAGTGAGCACCACGGCGGCGTATTCTGCTTCTGCCCCCGGTACAAAGAGTTTCAGCAGCTTCTCCTGAATCCCGTGCAAAAGTTCGGTAAACTCCGACTCACGATGGCAGACATCGGGACGTACTAGCGCCTGACGCACCCGCTCCGACACATTCACCGGCCCTGGATTCAATAAAATCATTTTGTCGTTCTTCCCCTCGCTCTTAACGCCTTACCCCTCACGAGTCATTTGATTGCCTGCATGAACCGCTTCGTAATATCCGGCGGATCGAGTATCACGCGCCCGGCATCTTCTATCATCTCGTTGACTTTCACCAGCAACATGCTTGGCCCGTCTTTGTTCAGCATATCTTTGAACTCATAGACGAGGTCTTCACGTTCGCGCACCCGTTCGACGTGTGCATACCCGGCGGCCTTTGCGACTTTTTCAAGCGGAACGACATTGGAAATCGTCGGTTGATTGCCGGTTGTGCCGTAGACTTCGTTGTCGAACACCACATGAATAAAATTCTTCGGCTTCAGCGCCCCCACTGTCGCGAGCGTCCCCATGCCCATGAGGACGTTCCCATCGCCGTCGAATATTACGACTTGTTTTGTTGGCTTGGCCAGTGCCACACCCAGCCCGATCGCCGCCGCCGATCCCATCGATCCGATCATATAAAAATGAGTCGGCCGGTCGGCAATTTTCTGCGCCTCGCGAGACGGAAATCCATTACAAATGATGACAGGCTGGTCGGTGAGCAATTCCAACAATGCGGCCATCGCCATAGCCCGGCTCTGCATGGTCCCCTGTTCCGGCCTCATGGATGCAACCCCTTCACGACACCCTTTGTGATATTCAGTGCCACGGGAATCCGTTTCTTCATAAACGTCTCGGCCACCCACTTGAGATCGTCGAGGGCTGTCTTTTCCGTCAGCGTCCGATGAGGGATCTTCATCGTATCGAGAAACTGCGGCATGACTTCGCCCATCACCAGATGCTCCGGCGCATCGTTGCCACCTTGGCCCCGCCAGGACAAGATCAAGATGCAAGGCTGGTGATAGATATAGTTGAGGGAGATGAGCGTATTCAGCGAAGTTCCAAGCCCGGAGTTTTGCATCAAGACAGCCGGAATCTTCCCGGCCATATAGGCCCCGGCGGCCATGGCGACCGCTTCATCTTCCCGAACGGCCGGAGTATAGAGCCGCCGCGCCATCAACTCGGCGATGATACTCCCCAGGATCGAATCCGGGACCCCTGTAAAGAAATCTACCCCGATATCTTGGAGTGCTTGGACAAATGCATCACTTTCAATCATCGAGTCGATTCCTCGTCTCTATTCACATGGAAAAATGCCAACATTATAAGCTATGCCTTTGTGCATTCTCAACAAAACTGAGGGAGTTGCGCCATACGACCCACCATGGTAGCGTTTGGACATGATCGGACGGCAGAGAAATCACGCAGGCCGATACCTTGCCCTGGTAGGACTCCTTCTCTGTATGAGCAGCCCCTTTCTCGCCTATGCGGTGCCGCTGGTGAACGATCCGAACGGATTCCAGAGCATGACCTGGGGTGTTGCCCTAACCGCGAAGCCCGACTTGGAAGTCACCACGCCAGGTCCGCATGTGAACGAGTTCCAATCGAGGGACGGTGTGCCGTCGTATGGCGGTATCCCGGTTGAGAGCGTCCGCTACTTGTCGGTCGATGACCAATTTGCCCGTGTGACCATCCGCTATCAAGGCACCGATCGTCACAAACAGATCCTCGCCTATCTCGAACAACAGTTCGGTCCCCTTGAGCGCATCCCCGGGCAGATGATGCGAGGCCTCAATCAGCAATATACATGGCGCGGAACCGATACGGAAATCAACCTGACCTACCACGCGAATACAGAGCGAGGCTATATTTTCATCGACAGCCGCACCCTCGCTCCTCGATTCAATGACCGCATCACTGACTCAGCGGAGTAAGATGCCTCGACGGTCCCTCACGAACCCTTGGATCCATCGCACCTCCCTCATCTGCATATGCTTCTCCCTCATTCTACAAAGCACCCTGGCATTCGCTGTGCCGATGCAGAACGATCCTAACGGGTTCGAGGGGATACCCTGGGGCGCGACATTTTCGGAAACCGACACCTTCATCAAAATCGAAGACACCGGTAAATCTCAAACCTATGAACTGAAGACCGGGGCTCCTTCACTTGGCCCAGTGAGGGTCGACTCTATGCGATTCGTCACCTCCGAAGGCCAATTTGCGCGCGTCACCGTCCGCTACCAAAGCAAGGCAATCCACGATCAGATTCTTGTCTATCTCCAATCCCTCTATGGCTCGCTCGACCGCACACCGGGACAGATCGCCGGCGGCTCCGTCAAATTCTTCAGCTGGACTGGATTCGAGACCGATGTAACTCTCCGATACGAGACCGGCACCGATCGCGGCATCATCTTTTTCGAGAGCCAGGATCTCCGTCGAAAAATGACCGAAAGTAATTCAGCCACCGTGTTTTAACCAGCACCCCCTCCTGCCTATCCTGCTAGAAAGCCCGCGCCAATTATGCCTGAGCGCCCAACTTCCCTATCCTGATTGGGCTTCAATCCTCTCTCATTCGGGATGGCCGAAATTCCAGGATGTGGTACCCTCAATACTGACACAAGGGACAGAAGAACCGCGGCATATCCACTGAGGAGGCATCGATGAAGCTGAGCCACCCCGTTTTCAAGAACAGCGACCAGAAGGCTCATGCTCTCCTGGATCGCCGCGATGCCGAACGAGTTCCAGTCCGATGCCGCGTCAGTTACTCCGAGCAAAAAGGCGCACGAATTGTTACGGAAGAGGGCACCCTGAAAGACCTCTCCAAAACCGGCTGCAAAATCTTCGGCCCAACCACGAGCTCGAAGGGCAGCTGCCTCACGCTGATCCTACATCTTGAAGATGGGCAAGCCCCCTTTCGTCTCAACGACGTCACGGTATCCTCGGTCGGTAAAGACTCGTTTGCCGTTAGATTCCCCAAGCTGGCAGCCGAAGATCGGAAGCGGCTGCTGGAGCTTGTCCGGAAAAATGCTAGCCTGGCATCCTTGGACGATCGGCGGACGGCATTCCGCATCGCGTAGGTACCGATTCCCCGTCACGGAAGGACTCATCGGTGTTTCTGCTTCCGATTCCTGCACCACAGCCGCCGAACTCCCGGTCAATCCGTTCGTCGCCAGGGCGAACGTACATAGACCATCTTCCCATTGCCCTATCCCAGCATGGACACTGTCCATATGTTAATTGCTGACGGCCTCGTCACCAATCTCTCGCCGGGCGAGATCGACAATCACGGAAGCCGATCGGTCACACCTGGCATGTCGCTGGGCCTCTTTGTCAACTTTCCCCGAGTGGAAGAGCCTCTATGCATTGTCCGTAGACCAATTACATGGGCTGCGGGATGTTGATTCGGAGTGGGGCTGGGGCTCCTGAAGTTGGAGAACAATACGCATCTGCCATCCGTCTTGTGGAAACGCGTTACCTTCTTACTGAGCCGACCATCAAATAGTGCGCAGCGTGAGCTCAATAATCGCCTGTGTTGCCTGTAGAAATGCACTTTCAGAGAAGTTATACGAGCACACTTTGACGGTCTCTCAGTAAGTCGTGATGGCCATATCTAGACCATAGCAAGGACAAGGAGGTGGCTTCAATCTATGACGGAAGCGGTCGATCCGAAGCATGACCCACGGCTTCCGGTAGAGTTCAGGCTAATGTATTCGGCCAAAAACCATTCCGGCGAGACCCTGATGGGCGATGGCGTGGTCACGAATCTTTCGCATCACGGACTAGGAATGCGCGTCAACGCTCCGGCGACGCCGGAGATCGAACTCATGATTTTTTCCACCAGACGGAAAAGATCCGCTGTTCGTAATGGAAACCAGGGTGACCTGGACCTCAGGACGTCGGTTCGGAGTCGAGATCGGCAAGATGAACTTCCGATACGAGACCAGCACCGATCGCGGCATCATCTTTTTCGAGAGCCATGATCTCCGTCGAAAAATGACCGAAAGTAATTCAGCCACCGTGTTTTAAAAGTCGCCACTCCACCCCTGTTTGGCCTTCATCAAGGCTCTTGCCTGGTGCCGAGAAGTCTGCCAGCCCTCCGAACGGGTCAGATTAAGGCTGAAGATGAACAAGTCATTTTTCACTCGCTCTTGCAGGGTTCCTGCTAGAAAACACCTACCAATTGCATTCTTCTACCGAGTATCCCCTCTTCGGGAGCGGCCTTTATCCCCTCTCTTTAGGGATTGTCGGAAATTTTGGATACGATACTCTTACACTGTCGCGAGAGATAGAGGAACCTCGGCGGAACCATTGTGGAGGCACCGATGAAACTGAACCACCCTGTTCTCAAGATCAATACGCAGAAAGCTCATTCGCTCTTAGATCGGCGCTATGCTGAACGGGTTCCCATTCGATACCGAACCAATTACTTCGGTGAAGAAGGCTCACGAATCGTCCCTGGCGAGGGGGCCTTGAAGGACCTTTCTCAAACTGGCTGCAAGATCTTAGGTGTAGCCCCGAGCCCGCTAGGCAGCCGTCTCACTCTGCTCCTAGACCTTGAGGACGGGCAAGCTCCCATGCGTCTCGCCGACGTCATTGTCTCCTGGATCTCCAAAGATTCGTTTGCTGTCAAATTTCCCAAGCAGTCATCAGACGAAAGGAAGCGGCTCCAAGACGTTATTTGGAAAAATATGAGTGTGTCGTCCTTAGACGATCGTCGAACGGCATTCCGAATCCTCTAAGCATCGATCCAATGCTATGGAGGATACCAGGTACCCTGATACCCTGACGTTGCCAGTCCTGCCTTCACAGCAGCCGAATTCTCCGATCCTTCCGAGCGTCGACATGGCAGCCATACTCCGACCCTTTTTTCATTGCTCTATTCCTGCTGGATTCCGGCCAGATGTTAATTGGCATTCGTAGGAATCAATCGGTCACGCCCGGGGTTATCGCCACCCTCTTTATCGACCTTCCTGGAATGGAAGAGCCTTTGCATTACCCAGAGCAGAGTTTCCTGGATTGACGGATGCCGATTTGGGGTGGAGATGGAGGCTTTGACGTTGGAGGAGAAGAATTACTTGCGATTCCACTTGTGAGCTCGCATAAACCTTCTCAGGCTGTGTCGTTGGCACCTGAGGTTCAGCAGGAACAAGGAGGCGCCATCATGAAACGAGCATCGATCACATCGAGAAGAGGCTTCAGCCTATGACCGAAGCTGTTAATCGAGACATGATCCTCGGCCCTCGGTAGAGTTTGAGTTGATGTACTCGGTGCAAGAGTCTACCGGCGAGGTTCTCATGGGCGATGGCATGGTCACGGATCTCTCGCCTACGGGATTGGGTATTCGAGGCAACACCTCCGTTACACCGGGGAAAGAACTCACGATTTTTCTCTACCTTCCCGACGGGCAAGATCCGTTGTTCGTGATGGAAGCGCGGGTGGCTTGGGCCTCAGGGCGTCGGTTCGGAGTCGAGATCCTTAAGATGAACTTGCGGGAACGCAACCGACTCCGTTACTTCTTACGCTCGAATGTCGCGCATTTCGAATAGGCCGATTGTCGGCTCAAAGAGAACGTCATGACCGGACGACGAAGGGCAGGCAAGTGCCAATCTACAGTTCAGGCCTTTGACCGCAGAGAGGTGTAGCCGGCCCCTATCCAGGTCATGGCCTGCATCGGGTTTGGG
>JBBRRN010000146.1:0-8168 GCA_038200685.1 Nitrospirales bacterium | reverse complement strand
GGTGGGATGGGGAGAATTGTGCAGGAGCGCGGCCTGGCTGGCTGGACATGTGCCTCCATTTTCACTGCACCCGCTCCGAGAGCGAAAAATCTACTTGGCTGGCAAGCGCCCCGCAGACATTGAATCCTATGCACGGGAGTTCTGTCAGACCGAGATGATCGACAAGGTGTCTCCACAGGGCCGCGCAAGCCTGGAGGCCCATCGACAGGCCGGCCACCAACTGATTCTCGTGACTGGCGCGCCCGATTTCTTGATTGAGCCCCTTGCGACGTTTTTGGACGTGCCTACGGTCTTCGCCGCGAAGCTGGAGCAACGAGATTCCATCTATACCGGTACGCTGATTCCCCCGTTGCCCTATGGTTCGGGCAAGCGCGAACTGATCCTTGCCCATGCTCGGGAAATGAGTCTTGACCTAGCCGGCTCCTATGCGTATGGCGACAGCCCCGGTGATCATGACCTTCTTGAACTGGTCGGACATCCCTTAGTGGTCAACCCGATCCGCGGCATGGCTCGCATGGCGCAACGCCGAGGTTGGCCTGTCACGACCTGGACGTAAGCCCACACGGATCATCGATCGATTCCGGTTTGTTTATTTCAGAATACATGAATCAATGACACAATGACGACCTCCCCGATGCTCCGGGTTACCGAAATTTTCCATAGTATTCAAGGTGAGTCGAGCTACGCTGGACAGCCCTGTGTGTTTGTACGACTGACCGGATGCCCACTCCGCTGTACCTGGTGTGATACCGACTACGCCTTTTTCGGAGGACGAGAGTATTCGATCGACGAGACTCTGGCGACGGTGAATACCTATGGGTGTCGACTGGTGGAGGTCACGGGTGGGGAGCCGCTCGCCCAGCCTGAATGTCTCCCGTTATTGTCCCGCCTCTGCGATGCTGGCTATACGGTTCTCCTTGAAACCAGCGGAGCCATCGATATTGCACCGGTCGACCCACGTGTCCATGTCATCCTGGATGTGAAGTGCCCGGGGAGCGGGATGACAGATCGAATGCATTGGCCGAACCTTTCGGCGTTGGCCGCCAAGGATGAGGCGAAGTTTGTTCTAGCTGATCGAGGCGACTATGATTGGGCTCATGAAATTCTTGTCCAACATAATATTGCCAGCCGCTGTTCGGTGCTCTTCAGTCCGGTCTTCGGCTCACTCGATCTTCGCCAGCTAGCCGAATGGATTCTGGCCGATCGCCTACCGGTTCGTTTTCAAGTGCAGTTGCACAAGTATATTTGGGCGCCGGATATGCGAGGGGTGTGAGTCGTCGCGATCAGGGTTCAGTAGTTAGCGCTCAGTTTGTGCCGAGCGCCGATGGCCGACAGCTTGAACAAGGAGTGTGAGAAATGAAGATCATGCAGGTGACGGTAGAGATTGCGCGAGTAGAGGCTGCATCCGCAGAGGTATTGGTACTCCTGCACTGTGAGGGGGAGGCATTGGCCAAACAGGATACCACCCGGCTCGATAAGGCCCTCGATGGCGCGTTGAGCACGCTGGTGCACTCGAAGGAATTCGAAGGTAAGGCTAATGAGGTCTTGCTGTACCACACCCACGGCAAGGTGCCTGCAAAACGAGTGGTGCTGGTCGGCTTGGGCAAGAAGAACGAGGTGACCACTGAGACCATCCGGCAAGCCATGGGCTCAGCCGCGAAGCGCGTCCGCCAGACGAAGGTTGAATCCTTTTCGGTAGCACTGCCGACCGTGAGGCCTGAGGGAATGTCATCGCTCGACGTCGCCCAAGCGATGGTGGAAGGGGCGATCCTGGGCAGTTATCAGTTCACCGTCTATCGAAGCGACGCCGCCTCAGGGCGCGACGTCGCAGAGATGAGGGTGCTCATCCCGATGAAAGCTCAGTCGCGACAGGTGACCGAAGGGATTCGACGCGGCGTCGCCACGGCAGAAGCCACCGTCTTTGTCCGCGATCTCTGTAATCATCCGTCTAACGTCCTGACCCCCACAAGGGTCGCCGACGAAGCGAAGGCCATTGCCAAAGCTGAAGGGCTTACGATCAACATTCTCGAGCGAAAAGAGATGGAACGCCTGGGAATGGGCGCACTGCTCGGCGTGGCGCGCGGGAGCCAGGAGCCACCCAAGTTCATCATCCTTGAATACAACGGAGCCAAGAACAAAGATGCGCGTCCGGTCGTGCTGGTCGGGAAAACGATTACCTTCGATACGGGGGGAATCTCTCTCAAGCCTGCAGAAAACATGGAACATATGAAGGCCGATATGACGGGAGGAGCCGAAGTCCTGGCTTCGATCAGAGCGGCGGCCAGACTCAAGCTCCCGTTGCGTCTGATCAGCATCTTGCCCGTGGCTGAAAACATGCCGGGCGGCCGAGCCATGAAGCCGGGCGATATCGTCACGACGTTGTCGGGGAAAACCGTTGAAGTGCAGAACACGGATGCGGAAGGTCGGCTCATCCTGGCCGACGGCCTCGCCTATGCCATGCGCTATAAGCCTGCAGCTCTGATCGACATTGCGACGCTCACGGGGGCCTGTGTCGTCGCACTCGGCCAATTTGCAATCGGTATGTTCGGCACCGATGACACGCTGAAAGAACGGGTCCGCAAGGCGGGACAAAAGGCCGGTGAGCGGGTGTGGGAAATGCCGTTGTGGGAAGAATATTTCGAACAGCTCAAGAGCGACGTCGCCGACATGCGCAACATCGGCGGCCGTGGCGGCGGGATGATTACCGCAGCGCTCTTTCTGAGCAAGTTTGTGGGTGATTGCCCCTGGGTGCATCTCGATATTGCCAGTACGGATTGGAGCGAGCGAGAACGGGCCTACATTCCGAAGGGTCCCACCGCGATCGGCACTCGGTTATTGGTGCAGTATCTGATCGATCGGAGTCTCTAGCAGGATGCTGAGAAAGTCCGCCAGCGGCGTTCTCGCATCGTTCAGACCCTCAACGGGGACCCGGCCGCCTCACCACTCGGCGGCGCGCACAGACTTGGTGCGACTTATTCGTCGCACCGTGCGCCCCAGACGGTACGCCTCGGGCCTTTACTCGCTGCGGCCTTGCCTGGAGCGAGGCGCGTCTTGGCGCGCCAAGGTTGGGCGGGTGAGAAGTCTGGCCTTTTTGAGCGCCCTGCGAAGGTGTACTCCCGTTGTGTTATACCTGCGAACCATCGAAGCGCTAGCCAGCTAATATAGTTTTCCGCGGCTCGCGGACATTGGAGCAACATCGAATGACCTTGCGTGAAAAAATCGGGCAGCTGTTTATGGTCGGATTTGTCGGCACATCGGTCACGCCAGATCTGGCGGCGTTCATCAAGAAATACAAGCCTGGTGGGGTCATTCTCTTCTCGCGAAATCTTGAGTCTGTCGAGCAGATGGTCGATTTGACCAACGGACTACAAGCCTGCAGTCCCCATTCGCCGCTCTTGATCTCGATCGATCAGGAAGGTGGTCGGGTCTCCCGCCTTCCGAAGGGCTTCACCATATTCCCGTCCTGCGACCTGTTGGGGCGCTGCAACTCCACTGAATTGGCCTACGCGGCTGCGGCCACGATTGCCAAAGAGCTGAGGGCTGTGGGCGTGAACATGAATATGGCGCCGGTGCTCGACGTGAACAGCAATCCAGATAATCCGGTCATCGGCGACAGAGCGTTCGGCGCGACGCCGGACATCGTCTGTGAAATGGGAATGGCAACGACAGCCGGGCTGCAAGACAATAAGGTGGTGGCCTGCGGCAAACACTTTCCGGGTCACGGCGATACCAGTGTCGATTCCCACAAAGAACTTCCAGTTGTCGAGGCACCACGTGAACGATTGGAGGCCGTCGAGTTTCCCCCCTTCCGCCGGGCCGTTGCGCAAAATATTGTTTCGATGATGACCGCGCACGTCCTGTATCGCGCGCTCGATCCCGAATTGCCGGCCACGCTCTCGCCGACCATCATCACCAACTTCTTGCGCAAGGAACTGCAATACGACGGAGTGGTGTTGACGGATGATTTAGAAATGCACGCCATTATCGACCATTACGGTGTGGAAGATGCTGCCGTTCGTGCCGTGGTGGCGGGATGCGATGTTCTGTTGATCTGCAAAGACCGGGATCGGGAAATCGCCGCTTTCGAAGCCGTGGCACAGGCCGTGGAAACAGGAACCATTTCTCCTGAACGGCTGGATCAATCGGTGGCACGGATCGCCCGCCTCAAACACAGATTTGTGGCGCCCTATAAGCCGGTAACGATCTCCGACGCGATGCTCGTTGCAGGATGCCGAACCCATCAGGCGCTACTGCACTCGATCGAACAGGTTCGGGCGCGCCTTTCTCACCCTCAATATTCATGAGGGCTTCTGCTTCAATCGCCGATAGTCAGGCGAGCGATAGACGGCCTTCATGAAAAGGCCGACACCACAGTTGCCTCTTGCAGGTTGTCGGCTGATTCCCCTACAGTGCGCTGCATGATCCGCACATTTCACGGTGTTAAACCAACCATTCCCACATCCTGCTTTATCGAAGAGACCGGCATCGTCATCGGCGACGTGGTGCTGGGCGAGCACTGCAGCGTCTGGTTCCATGCCGTCGTTCGCGGAGACGTGCATTTTATCAGGATCGGCAACCGGACGAATGTGCAGGATCTCTGCATGCTCCATGTCACCCACGACACCCATCCCCTGATCATTGGCAATGAGGTGACCATCGGCCACGGGGTGAT
The DNA here is from genome assembly GCA_038200685.1 of Nitrospirales bacterium. GTDB lineage: Bacteria > Nitrospirota > Nitrospiria > Nitrospirales > Nitrospiraceae > Palsa-1315. Next base: position 3,496 of record JBBRRN010000146.1, on the reverse strand, counting down.
ACTCCATGGCTGTACGATTGAGGATCGCGTGCTGATCGGCATGGGCGCCATCATTATGGACGGCGCTGTTGTTGGCGAAGACTCCGTCGTGGGGGCCGGGGCCCTGATCACGGAACAGACCATCGTTCCGTCCAACAGCCTGATACTCGGCTCACCCGCAAAGGTCAAACGATCAGTCACGGCTGAAGAACGTGCATGGATTAAGGAGTCCGCGGAGAACTACGTGAAATACGCAGGCCAGTATTTAGATCACTCCTCGAAAGCCAAACCCGGTTTCCAAGTCTAGATTTTTCGCTGCATCACCTGGACTCTTTACTCCTTCCCAATCTGAATAAAACAGATCGGATCTCCCACTAATGCCGTCGGATAGTATCGTTTCCCAACCAAGTACGGCACTCGATGCCGGTGGCACCACTCCGCAATCCATAGAACTTCTTCTGTCGTGGTTGTGACAAGGCCGGGCTTCGCAAGCTTTCCCATACAGCAGGCGACCAGTGCACGCACGATGCGACGCTCTCGATTGAACTTCACGGGATCGAGGGTGAGCGGATTGCTTCGCCCATAGGACAGAGGCGAGAGATGCGGGAACCGCTCAGGGTCATTGAGCACGCTGACCATCCACAGATGATCGAATAGACCCTTAGCCCTCCCCGCATCGACTGCACGGAACGTAACAGGGACAGAGCGGCAGGCACGGTTGAGGGTGACGACTTCGGTTCTCCGAAGATTATACGGTTCTACCGCCCGATCCCGCTCCATCGTTTCCATAATCAAAGCGGGAAGCTCCGCCACCCCGGCGCCTACGTAGAGACTACGACCACCCCGTGGCAATTTTTTCCTCAACAACACGGCGACACGATTCCCGAGACGGTGACAAAGACCTCGCTTCGCGCGCCAGAATTCATCCCCGCCTTCATAGCAATAGATCGGACCCAGTGCGCCATAGTCGAGACGTCCATAGACCTCGGCCACCAACCGGCGGGTCGCAGGAGCCAGCTTCGTACGATTCGTCTTCATGACCGTACTCCTGCGATCTGCACTGCGGTTGCGGTCACCGTCTCTGCCACACTGGAAAGAAATTCAAGATTCAACGTGTCCACGATATCCGTCTCACGATGATAATGCGGATTCCGGAAGTTCGCCGTATCGGTCAACATCACGGCTGGATAGCCTACATCCCAAAACGAGGCATGGTCGCTACGGCGAGTATGAGGCATGGCCTCCCCTCGGCCCGGCACCACAAATGACAGGGTCTTGAGCGGGGCCGCCTGCCGTTGTGCCATCTGCTCAAGTTGGTGCACCAAGGACCGGGACGCCTCGTTGCCCACGATGGCCAGAAAATCCCCTCGAGTCGGCACGGCAATGGGCACCGCTGGTGGGGCTTGCTGTGTACCGACCTCGCTCCTGGCGAACCCAACACATTCCAAGATAATCGCACCAGCCAACTCACGGCGCTCGGCTCTCAAGCGGGACGCGAAGGCCTGGCTTCCCAGCCGATCCTGCTCTTCAAGACAGAACGCCACGAGCCAGACTGGTCGCACGAGAGGTTGCGTGCTGAGTTGCGATGCCACTTCAAGAAGCACGACGAGCCCACTCGCATTATCATCTGCGCCAGGCGACCCGGACACCGTATCGTAGTGGGCCCCGATCAAGAGTGGAGGCAACTCCCCTCCTTGGCTTGGCCGGTCCGGATACTTGGTCGCCACCACATTGCGGTAGGTCTTTCCCCATGCGCGCACGAGCTGATCGCTTGTGCTCCATCCTGACTTGGCAAACTGCGTCGCCAGATAGTGCGCCGCCTTCCGAAGCGGGCCGGAACTTGTCTCGGGATGACGTTCGCCAACGAGAGCCTGAAGATGACGGTTGATTCGAAGACGCTGGGTTAGCACAACATGTGTGTTTGATGAACCGATTACGCGGTGATTTCGGTCCCGATACCTTTACGCGTGAACACTTCAAGAAGAATGGCATGCGAAATTCGACCGTCAATGATATGGGCTTTGCTGACACCTCCACCAAGTGCATCCAAACAGGCATGGACCTTGGGCAACATCCCTTCGCCTATCGTGCCTTTCTTCACCATCCGTTGCACGTCTTTGCGTGAGACCGTGGAGAGATGGCGCCCGTTTGCATCGCGAATGCCTTTCACGTCGGTCATCATCAGCAGCTTTTCCGCACCCAGCGCAGCGGCCATCGCCCCCGCTACCAGATCGGCATTGATGTTGTAAGTGTTCCCTTCCCGGTTGGTGCCGATCGGGGCGATGACGGGAATGTAATGATCCTGCTGAAGCTTCCGCACCAATGTGGGATCAATAGACTGAACCTCTCCGACCAAACCGAAATCCTCGTCCCCTTCGCCGTCATCGAGATCCTTTTCCAAACTGGCTGCCCACGCTTTGGCCGTGAGCGGTCGAGAGAGCATGAGCCCACCGTCTTTTCCGCTCAAGCCAACCGCAAGGCCGCCATGGCGATTCAAGAGATCGACGATTTCCATGTTGATCTTGCCGGCCAACACCATCTCCACGATTTCCATCGTGGCTTCATCTGTGACCCGCACCCCATGGCGAAACTTGGCCTCAATACCCAACCGCTGGAGCATCTTATCGATCTGGGGTCCCCCACCATGCACAATGACCGGGTTGAGGCCCACGTATTTCAGCAGGACGACATCCTGGGCGAACCGCTCTTTCAACGGTGCATCGGTCATCGCATGACCGCCATATTTGATGACAATCGTCTTGCCCTTGAATGTACGGATATAGGGCAAGGCTTCGATCAGGACGTTGGCTTTCTTGATCAATCTATTCATATCCAGGCTCCCTTGTCGGAAACAGCACGGCACCAGAAACATGCAGGACGAGTACCCTCCCGGCTCGCACATCTCTCGACTCTCACCTGACACAGAGGTCGTTGACAGCCATGATCACGCTCATGGCTTATCATCCTTCACGACCCGCGCGATGGCCGGGCGGCCGGCCCGAGGATGCGTCTTATCATAGACGGCCAGGAGTTGGTCCGTAGCCAGGTGCGTATACTTTTGCGTCGTACTCAATGAGACATGCCCAAGCATTTCTTGAATCGACCGCAGATCGGCTCCTTCATCGAGAAGATGGGTGGCAAAGGAGTGGCGCAATGTATGGGGACTCACGGAGCCACCGGCCAGCCGGTTCGAATAACGGGCTACGATGCGAGCGACGCTCCGAGTTGTGAGTCGACCGCCTCTGCTGTTTCGAAAAATCGGTAACGAGACACGCGTTGTCTTTGTCGTCGGATACCGAATCTTCACCAGGCGCTGCTGATCTAAGTAGGCTTGAATGGCTCGTAACGCCACATCACCGATCGGCACAATGCGTTCCTTCCGGCCTTTTCCTCGCAGATGGACCAATCCCTCGGATGCGCGGAGATCGTCGAGATCAATCCCCACGAGTTCACTCACGCGAGCCCCGGTCGAATAGAGCGTCTCCAGTAAGGCGCGGTCTCGGAGCGAGCCTCCTTC
>JBBRRN010000145.1:0-8181 GCA_038200685.1 Nitrospirales bacterium | reverse complement strand
TTGCTCCCATTTGTCGCTGAAGTCTATGACGTCGCCTTGCAGGGAAACAATCTGATCATGGCCGGCTATGGACGGGCTGTGTCAACCGGCACGGTCGATATCATCAGCGTCCGATTTTCAGACAATGGGACCTGGGACAGGACCTATGGGGACGGAGCCGTGACCGTCATCGAGGTCGCAAGTTAAGACGACCGAAGTCGAACCCTGGAAGTCCTGCCGGACCAGCGCGTCTTGATCGTAGGGCAAGGGAAACAGACCGCCACCACACAAGAAAGCGCGGTGGTCTTGCTCACACCCAACGGTCAACGCGAGACGAAACTCAACGGCAACGGTGTGGCACTCATAGGTTTTGGCGGCCCCACAGACGCACTCTTCGGACTCGCCTTGTCCACTGACCTGAAACATGCAATCGCGGTAGGATGGCAAGGCGTCAATGCCTCAGAAAGCAGCCCGACAAACAATGATGACGCCCGAGTAATCCGATTTCTCTTACCGGTAGGCCTCTAAGGGCTGGCGCTCTTCCGTTGGTCCACATCACTCAGCAGTTCATCGTCGATGGGTCTTCGCGCCTGCTAAGACCCATCGTAGTTCGGATGAATCCGGCTCACTCTTGCAAGCGGTCGGGGCGAGACAAACTGGGATCAGTCTAACGGACCGACTCGGGAAGAAAATGCTCTTCCTCGCACTGGGCCAAACCGTCGCTTACTTCTTGATCTGCTCACTCAGATACTTCTCAATCCCACCTGCTTGGCCGCCCGCAGTTGTGTCTCGAACCAATCGACATGCTCCTCCGAGTCTTCGATCATATGTTCCAACAGGTGACGTGTCGTGAAATCGCCGACCGTGGCGCAATGGCCAATGGCCTTTCGGAGTAATTCGTCATCTTTGCGCTCAAAGCCAAGATCAGGTGTAAATAGATCTGTTAGCGCGTCGCTGCTTACTCGGCAGTCCTTTTCCAGATATTGAATGTGACCGATCAGGCCTGATGAGTTACAGCCTTCTACTGGACGAGATGGCGGGAGAATGGGCATACAGCCGGCCCTTACCCAATCTGATACAGCGCTTCATCCGCAAGGTACTGGTAGAGCAGAGATCATTTCCTCACGCGACTCCTAAGCCAGGGAAGAGTCTCACCGCCCCCTTTCTCGGCTTTCATGGTATCTCCCACTGCAGGACCGTCCGGAGCTGGCGGGGTACCAGATCCTTCCCGCTAACTTTCCTTTTTGATCTGCTCTGCCAAGTAATTCTCCAAGCCGATCTGTTTGATCGTTTCCTGTTGCGTTTCGATCCAATCGATATGTTGGTCTACGTCTTTGGCCATATCCTCAAACATATGCCGCGTGGTGAAGTCGGTCACCTTCGCACAATGCACCACACCATCGATCAACAAACCGAGCATTTCTTGTTCGGCTTTTAAATCCAGCTTGAGCTGCTCAGGAACTGTTTCTCCTACCTGCACCGTATTCATGCGTTGCACGTTCGGCACACCATCCAGATAGAGAATGTGGCCGATGAGCTCGTCGGCGTCTTTCATCTCAGCGATGCTCCGCTCTCGCACTTTGTGATGGAGCCGTTCATAGCCCCAGTTCTCACACATCTTGGCATGGACGAAGTATTGATTGATGGCGGTGAGATCCGCTGTCAGGATCTTATTCAGGATGTTGATGACGCCCTCTTTAGCTTTCATGGCGAGTCCCTCCTTATGAAAAGTGTTGGGAGCGGCTGGCGCCTATTGGCGCTCACTGACAACGAGAGCGTGTCAGCCAGCAGGCATATTGTCGATCCTCTGTCGGCGATCTGTCAAGGTGTTTTTACGTAGATAATGAAAACAGTTCTCAGCTTCAGAGATGTGTCTCGACCCCAGTCGCTTGCAGGGATAGGAGTGGAACGTTCTGAGCGGATGGAAGCAAGATTCAGCCGGCTTCCTTGTAGCCGCATTCTTCACTTCGACATTGGACGCTGCGGCCGACTTGTTTACTCACTTTCTCGATGAGAAACGGAGCGCTGCAGGTCGGACAAATCTTGTTGATCGGACGATCCCACAAGGCATATTCGCAGGATGGATACTTACTGCAAGCAAAGAACGAACGTCCTTTTTTCGTGCGCTTCTGGACCAGGTCGCCGCCACAATCCGGCTGGGGACACTTGACCCCCAATGAGAGCGCCTTGGTGGTTTTGCACTCCGGATAAGCGGAGCAGGCGATGAACTTTCCAAACCGCCCGGTCTTCACCACCATTGGGCTACTGCATTTCTCGCACTTCTCATCCGTGGTCAACTCTATCTTCGGAACTATTTTAATAGTGCCATCTTCACGCTTCTCAAAATTCTGCGTATTTTTGCAAGGCGGCTTCTCCTTGTACGCAGGGCAGGCGAGAAACTTGCCGTTCCGCCCCCATTTAATTTCCATCATCCTACCGCATTTCTCGCAGGGAACATCCGTCGGTGGCTCCACCGTATCCTTGGGGCCAGGAATTGTCTTCGCTTTCTCCAGGTCCGTTGCGAAGGTCCCGTAAAACTCTCGCACCGCCGTCACCCAGGGCTTGTTGCCTGCTTCGACTTCGTCCAACTCCTCTTCCATGTGCGAGGTGAAGTCGACGTTGATCAAGTCCGGGAATCCCTTCATCAAGAAATCGTTCACCGTCCGTCCTGTTTCGGTGGGACCGAACCGCCCATCCACCTTCTCGGCATATTTGCGATCCTGAATCGTTGAAATGATGCTCGCATAGGTGGAGGGCCGGCCGATACCTTTCTCCTCCAATTCCTTGATCAACAAGGCTTCGTTGTATCGAGGCGGAGGCTGGGTGAAATGCTGTTTCGAAAACACGCCGGGAACCGTTTGTCTCTCCTGGGAAATAAGCTGCAGCCGTTCGCCCTCGCTGAGCAACGGCAGCTGACGCTCGGCCTCATCCTCAACCTCCTGCTCGCTTTTCTGCTTCTGCGCGAAAAGTTCCTTGTCAACCCCCTCCATGTAGACAATCGTATGGCCGGGAAACTTCACTACCGTGCCGGTTGTCCGGAAAAGAAATTTCTCACTCGTCTTGAGAGGACTCGATTCCACGCGAGTCACGTCGAGGATCGCAGGGACCATCTGCGACGCGATAAACCGGTTCCAGATCAACTGGTACAGTTTATAGACATCCGGCTCTAGGTACTGGCTGATAGATTCAGGGTCACGCGCGGCTGACGTGGGGCGAATCGCTTCGTGGGCTTCTTGCGCCGCTTTCTGCGTCTTGTACACGTTCGGCGTGGCGGGCAAGTATTCGGCCCCGAACCGTTCCTGGATCACCTGACGTGCTTCTGTCATTGCCTCGTTCGAAATGCGTGGGGAATCCGTCCTCATATAGGTAATGAGGCCGGTCTGACCTTCCGCCCCGATTTCGATCCCTTCGTACAGCTTCTGCGCCAGGGTCATGGTTTTCTTTGATGAGAAATGCAGCTTGCGCGCGGCTTCCTGTTGGAGTCGGCTGGTGATGAACGGCGCGACAGGATTCCGCTTCTTTTCTTTTCGTTCAATCGAGGTAACGACAAACTCTTTTCCATGAATGGCATCGACGATGCGCTGCGCATCGGTCTCTGTCGCAATCGATGCCTCCTGTCCGTTAACACTGTGCAGCTTGGCTTCGAACGGTGGCGGGTTGGCCCCGGACAGCACCACAGCAATAGACCAGTACTCTTCCGCACGAAATGCCTCTCGTTCCTGTTCACGTTCGCAAATCAATCGCATCGCTACGGACTGAACCCGGCCCATGCTAAGTCCGCGGCGGACCTTGGTCCAGAGCAATTGGCTACCTTGGTATCCGACAATCCGGTCAAGCACCCGGCGGGCCTGCTGCGCATTCACCAACTTCATATCGACCTGCCCAGGCGACTGCAGCGCCCGCTTGATAGCCGATTCCGTGATTTCATTGAAGAGTACGCGGAACACCTTGCCCTCGGTCTTTTTCTTAGACTTAGATGTGGCTTTGCCCAACAATTCCTGTTCGAGATGCCAGGCAATGGCTTCGCCTTCTCGGTCGGGGTCTGGGGCGAGGAACACCTTATCGGCCTCTTCCGCTTTTTTCTTAATCTCCGACAAGACCTTCGATTTCCCTTTGATCGTCACATACTGCGGCTCGAAATCGTGCTCCAGATCAACACCCAGCTTGCTGGTGGGAAGATCCTTAATATGGCCGACTGAAGCCATGACGGTATAGCCACGCCCCAAATATTTGGTGATGGTACGTGCTTTCGTTGGAGACTCAACAATGATGAGTGCCTTGGCCATGAAGACTCCGGTTCGCTACGAGAATTGCCCACTCATCCGTATCAAATAATACAAATCAGTGCAACTGTTCGTCGATTATGTTCTCAGATACCGCTGTCCTGGCAGCGGCCTAACTCGTTGCTGAAGTTCCAGGGACAAAAGCGACGCCATCACAATGGATACCGACAACCCTGTGGCGACGATCACTTCGTCCACTGTCAGCGGATTATACGACAAAGCATCATACACCAGCTGTCCCTCTTTGCCCAAATGATCGTTGGACACACTCTTCTCCCGAGAAGGCTGTAAGCGCAGGCGAAGCGCCGGTTCCAGCTGCGGCAGAACCGCATCAATCACATCCTGCGCACGTTCGATCAAGGCCGCCCCCTCTTTGAGCAGTGCATTTGTTCCTCGGCTGGTATCTTCTTTCACAAAACCAGGAACCGCAAACACCTCTCGGCCCTGCTCAGCGGCCAATCGTGCAGTAATCAGCGAACCGCTGCCGACCGCCGCCTCCGTCACAATCACGCCAAGGGACAACCCGCTGATGATGCGATTCCGTCGAGGAAAGTGATGGCTATGGGGCGGCGCACCGATCGACAACTCTGAGACAACCGCCCCTCGCTCCTCAATCTGCCGGCGTAACTGCTCATGTTCCGGTGGATAGGTTCGATCGATCCCACATCCCAGCACCGCGATGGTGCGTCCCTCCGCGGCAAGCGCGCCTCGATGAGCCGCCGCATCAATCCCGCGCGCCAACCCACTCACCACCGTCATACCAGCCCCTGCCAAATCGTGGCTCAACTCTTCGGTTATGGCACGTCCGGCTGCCGTCGCACGCCGCGCACCCACGATGGCCACTGCCAGCTCATCCTGCTCAGTCAATGAGCCCGTGATGTACAAAAGCGGCGGCGGATCCGCAATCATCTTCAGCCGCGCAGGATACCTAGAGTCCAATACGCTCCGAACTTCAATGCGCTCACGCTCGATCGCCTTGAGCTCGCGTTCGATGCTCCTGCTGGCGGAACGATCAGGTCCACGCCGTATCGCATCTGCCAATAGCGGGCTACATCCACTCTGAATCAACTCATCGCGGGAAGCACGCAGGACAGCATCGGGAGAGCGCCAGGCGCGGACTAACCGAAATATCGTCAGGTCTCCCACGCCATCGATCGCCCGCAAGCGGAGCCAAGACTCTAATATCGGTCTTGTCATGGGCTGAACGGAAGACGTACCTGCAGTCTGGTTAGAAGAAGATGATGTGAGGCTTGCAGCGCGAAAGTCACAATCTTTAGAGAACCGCGAGATCGTACTGTTCCAGGTGCAAGTGTTCGTCCGGCATCACAATGATTTTCGCCACACACTCGCGTTCCACAGCCTCAAGCCCCTGCCGTTCTTCATCTTGCAACAACCCGACGACTGAAGGGTGGGCGCCGATGACGATCCGCTGAGTCTCAGGGCTGCTGCCGATCCGACGGACATCGCGGAATATCTCATAGGCCACCGTGGTCGGAGACTTTGTATAGCCTCGTCCTTCACAATAGTGGCAGGGCTCAGAGAGCGAGCGGAGGAGGTCCTCTCTCACCCGTTCACGAGAGATCTCGATCAAGCCCAAGTCGGAGATTCGAGACACTCGGGTGCGGGCCTTGTCGGTCGACATCGCATCGAGCAACGCGTGGTACACTTTGTCACGATTTTTCTCTCGTTCCATGTCGATAAAGTCGACGATAATGATGCCGCCGATCCCGCGCAACTTCATCTGATAGGCCACTTCTTTTGCCGCCTCCAGATTGTTCCGAAGAATAGTTTCTTCCTGATCGCGCTTCCCCACGAACCGTCCGGTATTGACGTCGATAACGGTCATCGCTTCCGTATGATCGATCACAAGATGCCCGCCTGACTTCAGCCAGACTTTGCGGCTGAGAGCCCGCGCCATCTCCTGCTCCACGCCTAAATGATCGAAGAGACTTTCATCTTTGTCGTACAAATGAATGCGTGAGGTTTGCTCCGGCGAGAATCGCTGCACAAAGTCGCGGACCGCCTGGTACTCCTCACGCGAATCGATCCATAATCGATCAACTTTCTTCCCGAAAAGATCTCTCACAACGCGGAAACTCAGGCTCAGATCGGCATGGAGCAATGCCGGCGCGCCTTTCTGCTCACGTTTCGCCAGAATGTCCTGCCAGAGGACATGCAAAAAGTCGACATCGGAACGCAACTCATCTTCTTTGACCCCTTCACTCACTGTGCGGACAATGTATCCGCAGCCTGGTTGCCGCACGCGCTTCATAATGTCCTTCAGTCGAGCCCGCTCCTCGTCTCGAGCGATCCGGCGGGATACACCAATATGTTCCACGTTGGGCATAAACACGAGATACCGGCCTGGGAGCGACACATAGGTCGTGACCCGCGAGCCTTTTGTGCCGATCGGCCCTTTGGAAATCTGCACCATCAGCTCCTGCCCTTCGCTCAGCAACTGTTCGATCGGCTTGGAGCTTTGGCGCCGAGGGCCCAGCATATCTCCATCTTTGTCGGCATCCTTGTCTTCCTCATCCGCATCGACGAGTGTGTCCCCCGGCTCGGAATCCAAGGACAGATCCGACACATGCATGAACGCCGCCTTCGCAAGCCCGATGTCGACAAATGCCGCCTGCATGCCTGGCAGCACTTTTGCCACTTTTCCTTTATAAATGTTGCCGACGAAATCCTTGTGTTTCGCGCGGTCTCCAAAGAGGTCCGTGACGACTCCGCCGTCCAACACCGCAACGCGAGTTTCCTCGCGTGCAACTGTAATCGCAATTTCTAGTCCCATACCGACTCCTTCCATTCCGTAGAATCGTCGCGTCGACATGCGAGACGAACGCGGGGAGTCCCCAGGTTCGGCCTCCATTCGATAGCGCGCTGACTCAACGGTTCACACCCAACATATCGCTGCTTGCTTCGACCCCGATCCATTCGAGACCGTGCAATCATCTTGCCCCTAAAAGAAACTCAATCGACGGCGTTTGACATTTAACAGCAGGCCCAACGATGCCATCGTCATAATTGTCGCGCTCCCGCCGTAACTCATCAACGGGAGGGGAATGCCGACGATGGGAAACATGCCCGCCGTCATGCCGATATTGATCACGACGCAAAAACACAACATACAGAGGATGCCGACCGCCAACAGTGCCCCAAGCTGATCCTTCGCGCGAGCCACAACTTCTAGTGACAGCCAGATCAACCCGACGAACAACAATAGAAGGACCAGCACTCCGAGAAATCCCCATTCTTCTGCAAACACTGAAAAAACAAAGTCGGTGTGGCCCTCAGGCAAAAACTTTAATTGGCTTTGTGTTCCTCCGTAGAGTCCCTTCCCTGTCAACTCTCCTGCGCCGATGGCAATCCGCGATTGGAGTGCATGGTATCCCTTACCGCCTGGATCGTACACTGGGTCGACAAACGTCATAATGCGCTGACGCTGATAATCATGCAATGACCCCCACATGATTTCCCAGGCGAAGGGAAACAGCATCAATGAAAATAAAAGGATGACCCCTACCGCCTTCGACCGCATGCCCACCATCAGCAACATCGCGGCATAAATCGCCAAAAAGCTCAATCCGCTCCCGAGGTCCGGTTGCTTCAGGATAAGGAGCAGCCCCGGCAACACCAAGAGCCCTGGAAGCACCACTCGTTGGAGCCAGCCCACCCGAGGCGCCTGTGAATAATAGTGCGCCAAGGTCAAAATGAGAACCAGCTTTGCAAACTCCGAAGGCTGAAACGCAAAGGGGCCCATCGGAATCCAGCGTTGCGCCCCACGGCTGCTCTTGCCTTCAAACAACACGACGGCCAGTAAGATTAAGATAATCGCATAAGCAGGATACGCTAACCGCGCGATCCGATGATAGTCCGAGAGCCACATCACAAGAAATGCGACCGTGCCAAGTAGAAT
>JBBRRN010000144.1:0-8263 GCA_038200685.1 Nitrospirales bacterium | reverse complement strand
TCCTGCTTGGCCTCAATTAAGATGTTCGAGAGGATCGGCATCGTGTTGCGCTTCTCGACGACACCTTGGACCCGCTGAAGACCCGTCAAGAGTTCCACTCGCCCCATACGTAATTTCATGATCTCTTCCCCTTGGCTCAGCCCTCACGCTCGCAGGATCTGCTCCTTCAAGCTCTCCAATGTGGCACTGAATACACTGTCCCTGTCTTTCGCTTTGATGATCTGCTTACAGGCGTGGATGATCGTCGTGTGGTCCTTGCCTCCGAACTGCCGTCCGATCTCGGGGTACGAGGAGTCCGTGAGTTCCCGACAGAGATACATGGCGATCTGTCGAGGATGCACTAGGGTCTTGCTCCGTCGACGGGACTTCAGATCGGCAATCTTCACGTGGAAGCGGGCCCCTACCGTTTCCTGAATATCATCCATCGACACAATTTTTTTCTTGGTGCCGATGAGATCCCGGAGCACGTTCTTTGCCATCTCGAGTGTGATGGTCTGGCCGGTGAGTGAGGCATAGGCGCCGAGACGCACCAATGAGCCTTCGAGCTCGCGGATATTGCTCTTCATCGTTGTGGCAAGAAACTGGATGACGTCTTCCGGCAATGTAATGCCCTCATCCTCTGACTTTTTCCGTAAAATGGCAATCCGTGTTTCAACATCTGGTGGTTGGAGATCTGCGATCAGCCCCCATTCAAACCGCGATCTCAGTCGTTCCTCAATATCGGGCATGTCTTTGGGAAAGCGATCGCTCGAGAGGACGAGTTGTTTATGCGCTTCATAAAGGGCGTTGAATGTATGGAAGAATTCCTCCTGCGTGCGCTCCTTACCCGCCAAAAACTGAATGTCATCGATCATTAACATGTCGATATGACGATACCGCTTCCTCAAATCCATCATTTTATCGTATCGAATGGAGTTGATAACCTCATTTGTAAACTGCTCGGTTGTCAAATAGGCAATCCGGAGGTCGGTTCGTTCCGCCACATGGTTTCCAATAGCATTCAGGAGGTGAGTCTTCCCTAATCCTGTATCCCCATAGATAAAAAGTGGGTTATATGCTTTTGCCGGCTGCTCGGCGACCGCCATACAGGCGGCATGAGCAAATTGGTTACCGGCGCCTACAACGAAATTCTTGAACGTATACTTTGGGTTGAGCTGTATGCCTCGTTTTGCCCGCGGCCCGGTATTTTGACGAACGGTCGCAACAGTACTACCATCAGGCTGTTTTTTCGCCTGCTTGAAGATAACAAACGTAATAGCAGTCTCTAATCCACCTCTGGCGGCGGAGACGGCTTCGGACAGGAGAGGTCCGTAATGTTGGTGTAACCAATCGCCAAAGAACTTATTCGGGACACCCAGTTGCGCAGTGGAGTCCTCTATCCGTTCAAGGCAAATAGGCGTAAACCATGTGTCGTACACCTGTTTTGGCACTCTTCCTTGGATATACGCCAAGGCATCCTGCCATTCGTTTTCGATAGCCATATTTCCCATACTATTCTGCATGCACAGACTTATTCACATCTGTTGATAACCTGGTTTTTCGCGTAAACTTCTCACGCTATTTACATCATTATCAGACCTTAAAAGAATAACAGCGATACTATTTCCATCGCATCACCACATATTATCGACTGTTCATGCAAGGGTTGTTCAGAGGTAATACCCAACTCACTCCACAAAGATATGTTCATATTTAAACTGTAAATTCATGATGTTATATTATTTTCACAGTATCCACTCTGCTACTCCGACTCCGACTCCGACGACTATCTTATTTCTTATAACAAATATATTCGGAGAAGAGCGATCAATACCTCTATAGAACAACGACATGTTCTGATGAAAATATTTTCTCAATAAGATCATCAAACGTCAAAATTGAAGGGGAACCACAGACCACAGCACTATCCTGACTAATTTTCACTCCCTCTTCACCAGAAAGGGTTGGAGATGTAACCTGCTCCATAAGGACGATATCAATATCTGTATCAGTCATATGAAAAAGAGATGGGGAAATACGATCATGCTGTTGTCGAAGGATATAAAGTGTGACACCCATAGGATCAAAGTAAATTTTCTTAAAAAACTAGACTACAGTCAACTGAGCGAATGAATTGTATAATTTCATCTGTTGTTTGAGTCGTCACGGAAAAATCATCAGACCATACGTTCGTTGTCGTCCCGGATTCGATAAGAAATGGAACAGCCAAGTGTTTAAAAGAGGGAAGATATTTTTCAAGAACATCGATATCAATAATATCTTCTGTGTCCTTCATAAGAAGTGCAGTGGCGCGTCCCAGGAGAACGACAGTCGTCTGATGATCCCCAGAACAAAGCCCCAACGCGATACGAAGCGCTTCAACAGGGCGTGCTGTTTTACAAGGATCTTCAGAAATCACCACCGTGATACATTTAGACATAGACAACTAACCGCAGCGATAATACCGTCCTATGTAAAAGCAAGAAAGCGGTCACAACCATCAATAATTCCTGACAGCACCACCAGCCCGGACAAAGACACTCGCGAATCAACTGTAACCGTTTGAACTCCATGTTGCTGGCAGCCATAGGCACAAACAGACATCTTGACTCCCGCATCGATCAAACGAAGATAGCGTTGATCCGTCACGGTCTTTACCCCTTCATCGATGAGATAGAGATAGACATCAACTCCTTTTCGTAGCGCGGCCTGAGTCAACTGGACCACAGTCTCCACACTTGGATGCGAAGGGGGTGTGGATAACAGGAGACCTAACTTTCTGTTCGCCATGATTTTAAATAAAAGATACCAATACAATCAATCTCTTATGAGAAAATAGCATGTGAGGGTACGAGCTTTTCATCACAAAGTCAACATCAAAAAGTGAGCGTTTTATAGCGAAGATCTACGGGATTTTAGGAGTGAGGAGAGACCGGCTAGAGGGAGTTCCTCTTGAGCTTTTGACTCAAGGTTACGAAGAATAACGGAGCCGCGTGCGGCTTCATCGTCACCCAAGAGAATGGCGTAACGGCACTGTGATCGATCGGCTTGGCGGAGGTGAGCTTTCAGCGTGGTGGCACGATAATCACAATGGGATGAAAGTCCTATTCGACGGAATTCGTCGAGCAGCACAAGCCCAAGTCTGGTTCCGTTCTCTCCAAAAGCCGCGATGTAATAGAGAGATTCATTCAGCAAGGACGACGATGCCTTTTCTGGAAGCATCAACGACACACGCTCAAGCCCGACCGCAAATCCCACCGCTGGAACAGAGGGGCCACCGAGCGTTTCCACGAGGCCGTCGTAGCGACCACCGGCACCTACTGCGTTTTGAGCTCCTAAATGAGTCGAGGTGATTTCAAAACTCGTTAAACAATAGTAATCCAATCCACGCACCAAACGAGGATTGAGTCGATAGGGCACTCCGATAGCCGTGAGACCTCCAAGGACCTGATCGAAATGTGTACGAGCTCCAGGAGAGAGATGGTCCGTCAGCTTGGGTGCTGACTCGGTCGCAGCGCGACAGTCCGGTACCTTACAATCCAGTACGCGCAAGGGATTCGTGTCCATACGGCGCCGGCAGTTTACGCAGAGGTGTGATTCCCGCTGAGAGAGAAACGCGAGCAAGATGGGTTTATACGCAGCGCGGTCGCCCGAGCTTCCCAGGCTATTCATCTCCAGCGTCAAGTCCGGCAGCGCTAAATCCGACAGCAGCCGCCACAGCAGCGCGATGACTTCGATATCTGCACGTGGATCAGATGTGCCGAACGATTCGACACCGAATTGATGGAACTGCCGGAGTCGTCCTGCCTGCGGCCGCTCATGCCGAAACATCGGACCGATGTAGAAGTACTTCTGTGGGAGAGGATTGGCCGCCCGATTGTGTTCAATGAAGGCGCGGACTGTGCCGGCCGTACCTTCCGGGCGTAAAGTCAGCGAGGTTCCGTCCCGGTCGGGAAAGGTGTACATCTCTTTCTCGACGATATCTGTCGCCGCACCGATACTTCTAGCGAAGAGCGCCGTGAGCTCGAAGATCGGGATACGGATCTCCTGATACCCGTAGCAGAGCGACCAGCGCCTTGCCGCATCCTCAATCAGACGCCATCGAGGGGTTTCCTCAGGAAGGATATCTTTGACGCCCTTAATCCCCTTGATCATATCCATATTTCAGCGACCACCAAGAAAGATCCGGGACTATAACGATGGGTTACAGGCATGTCAACGCAGGCCAAAGGCAGTCGTTCGGTAGAACGCACGTTCGAAAATTCTGTCACTTCACGAGCGATATCTGGTGAAGCGCGCTGCTCCTTCTTGCGCTGACCGGCTTGCGGGCGTATAGTTCGCGGCCTATCTGCCACGTGAGGATGTGCCATGAGTACAGATCAACCGACTCGCCGGGTCATCGCGCTTGCACCGATGCCGCCCGAGAAATCAGCCTATGCCCTGGCCCGCTACAGCCGCTCCCCTGATTCCATCGAGGACAGCCTCCGATGGGTGCATGGCCATTCTTCTGAAAAGTTCTGGGATCAATTCTACTTCGACTACGGCCATGCCTCGATTGCCGATCTCGGCCATGTCATTATCTGCTTCGAGGACATCTCAGAACTCGCGGCCATTCGACTCGAAGACGAGCCCTTATGGGATGGCCAGGCGAAATCGAGCCGGTATCAGAACTTTGCCTCCGGTGGATGGTTCGTGCCGGACTCCATTCGAGGGACTGAAACGGAGGGCACCTACCACGGCATTCTCCGCAGTCTCGCCGAAATCTATCGGCTCTTACACCAACCCCTCACCCAATTTATTTCTGAACGTGAGCCGAGACCTGAGTCGATGAAACCAGCCGATTACCAACGGACGGTCGCCGCACGCGCGTTCGATGTGACGCGGTATCTCTTGCCCCTCGCGGCCAGGACAAACGTCGGGCAAGTTGTCAGCATCAGGACGCTGGAGAAGCAAATCACCAGACTGCTGTCGTCGCAACTCCCGGAATTGCGATCGATCGGAGACGAACTTAAGGATGCCTGCCAACGGTCACCCGTGAACCTATGGGGCGAACTGTGCGGTCAACCAGGCGGCACGCACGAACCCCTGGCGCCGACGCTCGCGCGCCATGCCAAGTCGAACGATTATCAAGCCTCGGTCTATCAAGATCTCGCCAGATACGCCAAAGACGCGCTCCGCGGAACCGGCTTGGATCAACCGGCCTCTTGGGGTGAGCCAGTGCCTGTGGATCTCATCGAACCCCACGATCCGTTGGACGAGCTTGTCACCACCTTACTGTATCGTGTCTCCCATGCGCCCTATCGGAGCCTCCTCGCGGTCGTCCGCACCTGGACGGAGAAACAGAAGCAGGAGGCCATCGACGTGGCCATGAGCACACGAGGGCCCTACGACGAACTGATCAAAGAGTTCCGCAGCGGTTACGCCTTCACTTTCGATGTGCTAATGGATATCGGAGGCTGGCGGGACATGCATCGACATCGGCGTTGCCAACAGATTCAACAGAACTTTACGACGGTGCACGGGTACGAGGTCCCGCCGCCGCTCGTGCAGGCGGGATTGGACCAGGAGTACAGACAGGCAATGGACGCGGTGCGTTCAGATATCGAGCAGCTGAAGAAAGCGAGCGCGGAGGGATCGCTCTATGCTACGCCGTTTGGATTCAAAGTGCGGTGCCTGTTCAAGATGGACTATGCCGAAGCAGAGTACATCGCCAGGCTTCGTTCTGGTGTAAAAGGCCATTGGTCATACCGGACCATCGCTTGGCTGATGAAACAAAAACTTGCGGCGCGCTATCCTGCACTCGGAGATCGTATTCAGGCCACCTCACCGGATATCGAAGACACCCTCACCAGATAGTCAGACTGCCCCCGATGACCGACTACCAAGCCCAATGTGAAGCGAGGTTGTTGGAGGGCCAATGGGATCAGGCTCAGCAGGCCGCACTGGCCTGGGCCCGCAACCCTGCTACCGGCACAGACCAAGACCCTCGACCCCATTTCGCTCTGAACATCATCTACCTGCTCAGAGGGGAGTTTGCCCAAGCCTGGGATGCTCATGCGAAGTGCCTGGAAGAATCCGAAGACATTGCCCAAGTCAAAGAGTGGATCGAAGGATTTGTGGCACGACAGTCTGAACAGGCCAACGCCCATCTTGTGATGGGATTATTTCTGGCGCAATCGGGCCAATCAGAGCAGTCGATTGCAGCTTATAAGAAGTCTATCAGCCTCGCGCCACAATCCTCCCAGCCCCACTATTTTCTCGCGCTGATTCATGAGCGGGCCAACCATTTGGAAATGGCCATCAAGGAATACCGCGAAGCCGTCCGACTCGATCCTTCCCATGCTCCAGGGCGGACCAATCTGGGTGTGGCCTATCAAGAACAGGGCCGTCTGGAGATGGCGATCCCCCAATATCGTGAGGTGATCAAGCTGAAGCCACACGATGCGACCGCCCACGCCAACCTGGCCTGCGCGCTTGCCGAGCAGGGCAAGTTCGAGCCGGCCTTGCAGTCCTACAAGGAGGCGTTGCGCCTGAACCCCAAGGATGCAGCGGTGCATTTCGCTCTAGGAGATTTCTATGAAACCAGGAGCCGTCTGGACCTGGCACAAAAAGAATATGATGCAGCTCTCGTCGCCGATCCAAACTTCGGTCCGGCGCATTCGGCACTGGGCTGGTTGGCGCTGGGCAGACAGCACATGCAGGCCGCCTACGAAGCCTTCAATCGAGCCCTCAAGTCCAACGATCAAGACCCTCGCGCCTACCACGGCATTGCCGAGTACTATTCACAAAAAGGAAAACGCGAGAGCGCACTGGACAATTTCACCAAGGCGCTGAAGTACTACAAAGATCCAGAAAAGAGAAACATGATATTGAATCAGCTTTTCCAGGAAGGTCAAATGGCGGACTAGCAGAGTGCTGAAAAAGACCGCCAGCAGCGTTCTCGCGTCGTTCAGATCCTCAACGGGGACCCGGCCGCCTCACCACTCGGCGGCGCGCACAGACTTGGTGCTCCTTATTCGTCGCACCGTGCGCCCCAGAGGGTACGCTTCCGGTCTTCACTCGCTGCGGCCTTGCTGACGGCCTTTTTGAGCATCCTGCTCAGGGATGGAGGAAAAACTCCAGGGTGCCTCGCAATGGAAGACCCATTACAAGACATCGACTCATCGAAAGAATGCTGCCACTTCATCACGGATTCATGGAGTCGCATGTGCAAGTCAGTATACTCAATGGTTAGGTGCCGATGACTGTTCCAGCTTCGAGCGTCGCCTTGGATAACGATTCTCAGCCAGTACTTGAGGCAATCACTTGCCATTTTGTCCACTCCAAAGACTTCAACGGTATACTGGCTTCACAGCTCGCGGAGCAGGTAGCTCTTTCTCAGCCCACCTTCATCGCTGTGCTTGAACGTCTGCTAACAAATGAGGAAATTGCTATTGCCTTTAATCATTATCAAGGCAACCCCCATATTCTGCGCTTTCCTTCACCCGACACTCAGCGGCAGCTTGAACTGCTGAAGTCTGAGCCACTTAACGAATTCGGTCTTTACCCCACGGCCAAGGTTCTCATACATCGGGAAGACCTGGCCGCATTCACTGATAGACCTTTCATAAAAGGCTCGCCCTTGGGGAGGCTCAGCTCACACCGGTCTTTTTCGAGCTTTCGGCTCTTGAACCATACTACCGAGATCCCCGTTACCTTTTTCATTACGCCGATATGGGCGGTCGCATTTCAATCCGAGACGAAGCTAGTCGTTCCTCAGATGTCCACAATCGCGACAAAATCTTTCTGCAGACATTTGGGATTGCTTACGACGGATACCGTAACCGTGTTGTCGTAGTCTACCTTCGCTACCTGGCCGACCTTAGCCCAGAGCATCAGCAGATCTGGAATGCTCGCGCCGTTGAAGGTCCCTGCGCAATGAACAGTGACTACGCACGTACCTCTCTCTACGGCGACTGGCCGGAGCACTATTCCGCCTACCATGCCCTCCTTACCGAGATCGCAGAGATTAACAAACTTTCCGTGCTCATCGGCAAACCTTCGCTTTTCCGAGATGATTTCTCAGCTGGCAGACCCGCCGGTTTCCATCCCATGCTCCGTCCAACAGGCCGTGGACTCCAGGAATTTGTTCACCTCTTGGACAAGATGGTGAGCGAGAACCTGAATCGCGACTTCTTCCGAAGTGACATTCCACTGGAGGAGGAGCTCCCGCGGGAAGACGGAAAAGTTCAGGTAGTGTCTCTTGGAACGCTGAAGCTCCTTCGTAAATGGCTCTCCACGCACT
>JBBRRN010000143.1:0-8281 GCA_038200685.1 Nitrospirales bacterium | reverse complement strand
CGCTTGATGGATTGGAGCCGCGAAGGGTACGAGTCGTTGGACAAAGGCTATGAGGAGTCTCTCCGCTGGGTCTTGTCCCATCGCTGGCGCTTCATCATCGGCGTCCTGCTTCTTTTCGCCGCGTCTCTCGCGCTGGTCCCCAAAATCGGTACAGAGTTTTTGCCGGTGTCGGATGAAAGCCAGTTCCGCATCGTCCTGCGCGCACCGGTCGGTCAGCGAGTGGAGAAAACCGAGCAGCAAGTGGCCGAGGTCGAACGGGTATTGCGGGCGCAGATCCCTGCCGAGGAACTGGAAACGATCGTGTCCAGTACCGGCGTTTTAGCCCAGGGCCGTTCCTCTCTGTTCAATCCGAACACCGGTCCCCATACGTCGAGCATCTCCGTCCATCTCGTGACGCCGGACAAACGGACAAGAAACCAAGTGCAAATTATGAACGACGTGAGACGCAAGGTCTTACAACTCTTTCCGGGCGTCTCGATGTCTTTCGATCCTGGCGGGCTTATCAAACGAATCACCAGCTTTGGGTCGCAGAAATCTGTCGACGTGGAAATCTACGGCTACGATTTAGCGCATGCGCGCGAGGTCATCCGGCAGGTCGAAAGCATGATGCACCAAATACCAGGCCTCGCGGACATCGAAGTCAGCCGTGAGGAGAACTATCCCGAGGTCAACGTAGTGGTGGATCGAGAGAAGGCCGCGCTCCTTGGTATCAGCGAAACGGATGTCGCGACCGCCGTGCTCTTCTCACTCAACGGCAACGGCTCAACCGACCCCATCATCTACACCGACCCTCAAAATGGGAACGAATACTTCATCAGTGTCTGGCTCGCGGAAGAACACCGGAAGGATCTCACAGACATCGAGAACATCGTGTTGACCACACGAGCAGGAGAACCAGTGCTGCTTAAAAACGTCGCCTCGCTCAAGCTCAATGCCGGCCCGGTAAAAATCGACCGCAAGTACTTTCAGCGAGTGGTCCATCTGACGGCCAACCCTGTTGACCGTGATCTCGGCGCCGTCGCTGCCGACCTGGAGGCGGGCTTAGCCAAGATCCAGCTCCCCACTGGTTTCAGCATCCGATTGGCTGGCCAAATTCAACAGCAGCGAGAAACCTTTGAAGGCCTGCTGTTTGCCACGGCTCTGGCGTTGGTCCTCGTCTACATGGTGATGGCGGCGCAGTTCAAATCACTAATCGATCCCTTCATCATCATGTTTGCGGTTCCGATGGGCTTCCCAGGCGTGATTCTGATTCTTTTCCTGACCGACACCACGCTCTCCACGACGTCGATGATGGGCGTCATCATGATGCTGGGCATCGTGGTCTCGAACGGTGTCCTGCTGGTGGATTATACGAACGTGCTTCGTCGGCGTGGACAAGAGTTACACGATGCGGCAGTCACCGCTGCGCGGACGCGGCTCCGGCCTATATTAATGACGTCACTTGCCACGGTTCTGGGACTGCTGCCCATGGCCATTGGTTGGGGAACCGGGGGTGAAACGAATGCCCCATTGGCGCGGACGGTCGTCGGAGGACTCAGTTTCTCGACGGTCCTCACGCTCTTTCTCGTGCCCACGATCTATGTGATGTTAGAGGAGCGGTTCCCTCGCCATGCGGATCAGGCACGAGAGGATGTCGATTGGATGCCCGCAGAGCCGACAGACCGATAGTGGAAGGCTGGAAGATTAAGACTCAGGCTGAGGAAAAAAGGTTTGAGCTTCGGTCAATCTTGGCCTGGCCTAGATAGTGGAGTCGCTGATTACCCGACAGTTGGAAAGAGCGCTTTCAGTTGCATCGCCAAGCCGATGTCCCCGCTGATCTTGAGTCGGCCCGACATCGCGACGGCTGTTCCACTTAACTGTCCTCTCAGAACCTTCAGACAATCTTCTCCTGTCATCGAGAGCACGACATGAGGGGCCGCATGCATTCCCTCAAGGACATGACAGGTTCTCTCGCTGATGGTGAGAATGTACTGCCCGCCTTGCGCTCCGCTCAGATCGAACTGGTAGACCGCGTCGAGGTCTTCGGCGGCATCGGGGTCGAGCCGGCTTGGAAGAAGCTGAAAAAACTCTTTGACCGTGGTGGGGTTCATGGTTTGTGGAAAGGCAGGGGGCCCTCAGATCGATACCGGGGGCCGCGGTGCCGCGGCCCCCGGTCTCTTGCTAGTATCGGAGCGTGACTGTCGCAGTACTGCGACGCGCGCCGAAAAAGTCTTTGGAGAACGTCTCGACAATGGCCGGGTCATAGCCCTTGCAACTGAAAATGTCGAGATAGGCGCTGTTCGTATCGTTTGCGAAATGGCCGCTGATCAACGAAGTCGAGATCAGCTGCACCATGGAATAACCAGCGACGCGACCTGAGCCGAAATCGACAACCTGGCACTCGCCAAAACGCTTCATGTCGATGAGCTCACACAGCTCGACGACATAGCGACGAATATGGTCAGCGTTACGAATCAAGTCGGGATGACAATCTTGAAGATCGACGGCAGTGCAGAGTCCCCACGCCTTCCCCTCACCCACCATTTCTTGGGGGGTAATGGGCGCGGCTACTAGGGACTCGGATGGAAAGATCGCGGACTCGGACTCAGGCGAGCTACTCATATAGTTTGTACACCTTTCTGTGAAGAGGGTAAAAAAATCTCACCGTGGACCTGTCGCATGAACTATACCACGAAACTATTTATATCAGGGAGGATATAGAAACTTTTTTTGCGCTGAAGCAGTCAGGGGCTACTCGATCGATTGACATGGTTCTCACCGGTCGGAGAGAATGCCCTTATGGATCATGTCGCCCCATCGATACTGAACGCGCCACCCCTAGCCGACCTTCCTGATCGCCTCTGCACCTGGTGTCGGCTTCAGATGAAGAAGCGTCTCGTCGGGGGCAAGCAGTTCGTTCACTACACCTGCCCGAAGTGCGTCTTCCAGCACACAACCAGGCTCGGCCCAAATCCATCCACCCCTGCACACTAGCAGGCTGTTGAAAAAGTCGCGTTTCTCACCCCCCCAACCCTGGTGTGTCGAGATGCGCCTTTGACCATGCATCGTTCTCGCCTCGAACACCTCCTCAACGTAGCCCATTCGGAGAGCAAGCTACTTTGGCAGCGTGGGATGGCTGGTGGAAAAGTCTACGCCTCCGGTGCTCTCATCGACTGTGGGCTTGCTGATCGGCTTTTTTGAACAGCCTGCCAAGTCCCTTTTCGGTCAGTGGTCCAGAAATCTAACGCGTGGCCCCTTGGGTATTGGATGTGCTCACCCTACTTTTGACGAGCGAGCTACAGGGGAGGGAAAAGGGAGCTACAGGGGAGGGAAAAGAGAGCTGAGCCCAAGCCCAGCCTGCCAGGCAGTATGGCGGGAACCGATTACCTGCGTGAAAAACTGGTCTGCACGTGATCGTCGAAGATGAGAGTGAGTCGCTCCCTGTACTCTAGGCTGATTGAGCTGATCTTCGTACCAAACTTTGGGGAACGCACGTGGACGACTTGCAGCCCGCAGCTCAACGTTCTTCCGTGCTTAAGCTCAATCATGAGTTGGGGCGCATCGCCGCTTTTTACAAACAAGCGGCTTTCAGTCCGGACGCCGGCTACGCTCACATCCAGAATCTTGCACGGCGCCGAGAGGCCCCCCCCGTTGTAGGCGGCCAGCCCGACGTATCTCGACGCGTGACGCTTTCCGCTTGAACCCCCTAACTCCGGCCTCCTGTTTTGGGTATCATACGCAAGAGGCTGCACCACTCAAAAGGAAATTGCCAATTGGCGCTACAGTTGTCGATCAACGAGCGAGCGCACCTGCTCCATGCGAGTGCGATTGACGCCTAGATCGCCGTAGCCGGTGCGGGAGGCGGAGCGGAAGTGGATAGTTTTCGTTTCGTCGTCGAAGAGGAATTCAACGTCATCGACGAAGCGAAATAATAGACTGGTGACCTCGTAATGAAGATAGGTCTCGTCTTCCTCGACAAGTTTCGTGCGTGGCATAGAACGGATAACCTCCTTCAGCGCCTCTTTCGCCTCAGCACGAGACTTGCGATAGCGAAACGGCTCAATGGCATGACCTGCATCTTGGGCTTGCGTCGAGACGCAGTTGGGGCTGGAAGGGCAAAGTCCTAAGGTCCGAGGGCTCATTGGCATACCTGATAACGTCTTACGAAGGGAAAGTACGCACACTGTCGCGCAACCAGATCTCACAAATCAACACCGCATTCGGAGGAATGAGGTCCGGAATGCCTTTATCTCGATAAGCCAGGTGCGGACTTACACGGACTTTTCGATAGCCGCCGACTTTCATACCCATTAAGGCATGCTCGACACCGGCCATCGCCTCACGGAGCCCTAGTACGATCGTGCTCGATGATGTCACTCCATCAACTACTCGAATCATTTCTTTTGGAAGATGTGTTGCCTGTGTCTCGTTCTGTCGAATCTCATCACCCTTGTTCCGGAACAGTCTCATATTAAACAGGACACGGTCGCCTTTGTTCGCGGGCGTTTCCGCTCCCTCTCGTTCTTCAAGCAATTTGAATCCGCTCAGGTGTTTCATGGCTTAGTATAAAAATGTTCTGGGTATGGCCCCTGTCTCACCTTGCTCTGTTACCACAACAGACACTCGCCCGACCACTCGACCGTCTTCGGTTTCAACATCGACGCGCCAGTCCCCCGGATCGAGTCGCTGTTTGAAGGTATAGGCCCGGTAGCCGCCTTCGCGACCGCCCGCAATCTTGATGGGAATTCTGTCGGCATGGATGAAGGGTGTTCCGTCGCTCGGACGGAAAAACCAATGGTGATAGACCGTCGTGTTCAGCGCGACTGGGGCAAAGACGGCAGTGAAACAATAGACAGGCTCATCGGCTGGAAAAGGATTCTGTGAGCGTTTCCACACCTGATACCATTCGCGATCGAAACTGAGCACAAACCGGTCGTCCTGCTTCTGCACCTCGCGATACATGCCGCCAAACTTCATTGAGAGGGGCACGGGTGGAATCCAGTTGAAGAAATAGAACCCGATCAGGAGACCAATGAGGGCAATCGCTGGTCCGCCGACCGATACTACTTTCTTCTGCGATCGGTCCGGATTGCGTTGAGAGATCAGCTGCACGACGAGTAGCGTCACCCCCACACTCAGCGCAGCTCCGAGCAGGAGCACCCATGTTCCGATAGTTCCGACCATGACAGGCAGAAAGAAGGTGAAGAAGCTGAAGCTGGCCAAAGCGAACAATGCAACGAGGAGGCGTACATTCAAGAGGCGATCGCGCAAGAATTCATTGGCCATCAGCAGTAGAACCAGCAGGCCCAGGAAGACTCCGGTGCCCGTGAGTGTCGCACTGCGCGAGTAGAAGACGGCATAGGCACTGAACAGTCCACCCAGGAGAAACTGGATGGCCTTCGGATAGTAGGGCTTGGCCTTGATCAGGAATCTGGCGAATGACGAGCCGTGAGGTTCGAGTGCATCCGGCTGCACCGTGGCCACACTATGACGACCGATGAGCACGACGAGAAAGCCGAGTGCGACGAGATAGAAGAGGAGAATCAGATTGTCTTGCAGACGATCGATGCGCGTCAGCGTTACGGTATCGTAGAGAACACCTGAGGCAAAGAAGACCGCTGACATGAAGGGTCTGGCGAGAACGGATTGAATAGTGGCCAGCGGGCTCATGCCCTCACTCTGCGAAATCTCCCTGGTTTGTTCAATGAAAAGTTGGATTTAGGAACGGAGGCTCGACCGCACTACCTTCTGCATTCGTGGGTCGCTAAGGGGGGGGGTATCACGGCAATCACACAAATGGAGGCAAGGGGGCATAGGTCACTGGGTGACCGATGAGTCGCTCCACCCATTCCGCCATGGCCTCGTCTTTCAGCGGTGCTCTATTCAAGCGTGCATCTATGCCTAAGCCCGTGTGCGACCCAACCACGCAGATGATCGCTGAGGCGTCATCTCATTCAGGGAGTAGTTCCTGTGTTTGAAACTCACAGAGGGTGCTGTAGAGGCGGCCGTCCGGTTCGATTACTGATCGAATCTCCGGTAAGTCGCTGAGCGGGCAATGCACTGAACAGCGATAGGCGGAGCGGGCGGGGGGGGCAATCGCTTGAAAGTCATCGAGTGCTGCGTCAGAAAAACCCGTCAGGTAT
The DNA here is from genome assembly GCA_038200685.1 of Nitrospirales bacterium. Lineage (GTDB taxonomy): Bacteria > Nitrospirota > Nitrospiria > Nitrospirales > Nitrospiraceae > Palsa-1315. The sequence goes on along the minus strand of JBBRRN010000143.1, from coordinate 2,159 downwards.
GCTCGGACGCCGGCTAGTTCGGGTGCAGCAGTCGCCGCTAATTTACTCGCCGGTACCAGAAATTCATAGGCGTCTGCCGTGTTGTATTCAAACTGACAGGGCCCGAAGGCATCGGGCCATGAGCAGAAGAAAGGCACGGAGGGATCGACGGATCGCAACACCAGCTGCTGATTATTCACCGATGTCTCGATGGGAAGTTCCAACAACGTGATCGCTTCGAGAAACGACGTGCGGCGTTCCTCCAGCCACTGTGCCCGCTCGGTATCGCCTCTCGTCTCGCCGGGAGTGATGACTTCTTTTGTTTGGAGTCGAACGCGGATAAACGAATGGGCATGGCGAAATCCAAGCCAGAGCATGCTGCGGGGGTCGTGCAATTGCAATGGATCGCGAATGCGCCAGGGGTGACTGATCGAACAGTAGGTGCCTACATCCTGATAGCGCTGGTAGACCGTGTGGTAGGCCCCGGCCAGGAGAAAAAAATCGCCTCGCCAACCTTCTCGAACTTGGATGAGAGTCACATCTTCTGTGGACCAGGCATCGAGCTGGTCGAAATCCTTAGGAGACTCGATCGTCCATTCTTCGACATAACAGATGACATCCTTCGAAGGGCCCGCTGGCTTCAACCCTAACGCAGTCAGTCGCTCGCCCACGGCAAGTACCTGGCCAAAGGTCAACGGGGACGTCGTTTCCCAACGACGCTCACGCATGGTGTGTCATCTGTTCCCTCGGCCAGATCAACGTGTCGACCGTAACGTGTTGTGATCGATCGTCGTTTCAGCGAGGTACCGATCAATATCGTCCTCCAGGGTCGCCGCCAGTAACTGTTGGACATCGTCCTCGCTAAACCAGAACAGGGTTTGACGTTGTGCGCCTTCGATACTTCGGGTCGTCGAACTCTGGTCGTTGAGATTTCTTGCGGCGATCACCAACTTGCTGCTTGTGGTTACAACCGTTGAGAAGAGTCGGCTCTTGGCGTTGGCGGAAAAGTCGAGTAACTGTCCGCTGATCACGATGTCTGCATGATTCAGATTCGTCGTGAGCCCGCTGGGGGTCACCTGTACTGCCCAGGCCCGATCCTTCCATCCGCGCGTTTTCAGACGATCTGCGAGAATCTGGGCAATCATGTCTCCTGGTCGCCCTCCCACGACATTGAAGTAGGTCGCCCCGCCCCACAAATGAGTTCGCAGACCGAGTCGATTCTTTTCCTGACGCCGATCTTCGAAAGATTCAATGACGATTCTGACTGATTCCGGCTCCATGAATTGAGCCGCTTCGTGCTTCTGCTGGAGATCGAGATTGACCGTTTTCCCGGTACCTCCGCACCCCGTTCCCATCAGCAGACTTGTTGTGAGCATGATCCCGACACCCAGTTGGCCCATTGCCTGTTTCACGATATCGCCCTCCTTACAAATGGACGCTGCACTATCGAAGTTGCCCAGTGTACCCAAGTTACTGATCAGAGACAAATCCCTGTTTGGCAGGATGCTGAGGAATGTTCTCCTGTTGTGCTATATGCGCAGATCACAGAAGTTATCATATGCCACAATAGTTTTCTGGAGGCTGTTAGGGGGTCACGATTGGTAAGATGGCCCGAAAGGTCTCGCGGCTGAATTCCGGTATTTGGCCCGACTGAATCCTTGGATCAGTGAACGGCAGGAAGCGAACGATCTTCACAAAAGACCGTTCAGCTAACACGGCGGCAATTTGCGCCTTGCGATCGTGAGTGATCGGCAACGTATATCCCTCGCCGCGTTTCCATTCCCACAACGTCGGGGCCAACGACAGTTCCAGCCCTTGCCCGGCAAGCTGATGAAACCGGTTCACGATCCGTACCTTGTGCTGCTTGATCCCTTCCCCCTCCAACAGCAACGCGCACACGACGTGGTGTCCCCACCAAAAGAGTGTCCGAAAGGCAAAGGCGTTCGAGTTATGGAAATGCTTTGGGAAGTCTAGATATTGGTACGGAAAAGATTCAAGCGCCTCTCCTTTCACAAAGTGGAAGTTGGCGGGATCGAAGTCCGGTGGAGTGACGAGAGCAGCCGACGCGACATCCTCTTTCAACGCCGCGTGCGTCACCCCGAGCAAGTGGCGCACCTTCACCATAATTTGTGCTTTGGCGAGGAAGAACTGTTGATCGGCCATCAAGGCCGCTTCTTCGT
>JBBRRN010000142.1:0-8287 GCA_038200685.1 Nitrospirales bacterium | reverse complement strand
GTCATTACCGGGGGAGCCGACGGAATCATGCGCGCGTGCCAGGAGGGTGCCGGACGCGAAAACAGCTTCGGGGTCAATATTATGCTGCCCTTCGAGCAAGGTCCGAATGCCACGATCGCCGATGACCCCAAGCTCGTCACGTTCAAATACTTCTTTACCCGCAAACTCATCTTTCAGAAAGAGGCCAACGCCATTGCATTATTTCCCGGCGGCTTCGGGACACATGATGAAGGCTTTGAAATTCTGACCCTCGCCCAAACCGGCAAGAGCGACCCTCAGCCGATCGTATGTCTTCAGGCTCCCGGCTGCGACTATTGGGACGACTGGTACACCTTCATCACACGTCAACTTTTAGCCCGTCAATTGATCAACGCTGAAGATCTCAGCCTGTTCAAAATCACCACGTCTGTGGACGCCGCGATCGATGAGATCAGGAGTTTCTATCGTCGATTCCATTCCATTCGATATGTGGGCCGGCTCTTGGCCATGCGGCTGAAAACGAGCATTTCCCCCGAGCAGGTGGCCGGGCTTCATGATACGTTTGGCGATCTGTTATCCGAGGGCACCTTCGAATTGCGCGGACCGCTCCCCGAAGAACTCGATGAGCCGGACCTGGGGAACTTCCCTCGGTTAACCTTTATCTCCAATCGCCGGAGCGCGAGCCGGTTGCGTCAGCTGATCGACCATCTCAACACCCTCTGATCACTCCTCGCAAAGACACTTTAGTCCCAATGCAACATCATGGTATGCTCCGCCACGATGGCCGGTTCCCGCACACAACACCCATTCTCCGATCCCCCCACCGTCGTGCTCTATCACGCCGAGTGTGCCGATGGGTTCGGCGCCGCCTGGGCAATCTGGAATAAATTTCCAGCGGCTCAGTTTATTCCCGTGAAACACGGAAATCCTCCTCCCGCAGGGCTACAGGACCAACGAGTCATCATCGTGGATTTCAGCTATACCCGCGAGACGCTGGAAACCATGGCTGCTCAGACGCTGGCGCTGCTCGTACTCGATCATCACGTCACCGCGGAAAAAGCTCTCGCTGGCCTTCCCTATGCGTACTTCGACATGAAGAAGTCTGGAGCGGTCCTGGCCTGGGAATGGGCCCATGATCAGCCGATTCCGTGGCTCCTCGGCTATATCCAAGACAAAGATCTCTGGACGTGGACGCTCCCCTCCAGTCGGGAAATTAATGCAGCCGTCGCCTCCTATCCATTCGACTATCACCGCTGGAATCATTTCACGCAGAAGGAATTGGAACAGGAAGGCCGGGCCATCCTGCGTTATGAAAGCGAGCTCGTAAGCAAACTTGCGGCGCAAGCGATGTTGGTCGAGTTTCACGGAGCCGTCGTTCCGTCGGTCCAAAGCGCGGTCCTGACGAGTCAGATCGGCGAACGACTTTCTCAGGAACATCCATTTTGTATTATTTGGCATGATCGCGATGGGCGCCGTTACTACAGTATGCGTTCACGAGAGGATGGGACCGACATAGGGACCCTCGCTGCATCGTTCGGCGGTGGAGGCCATACGCACGCCGCAGGATTTTCGGTTTTGCTCGGATCCGATGGCTCCTTGCCGGATAACCCGGCGCTTCCTCGGTCGGTCGTCGACCGTCGCAGACCACCCTCTTAACCGGCCACGGAAATACTATTGTGGCACAGTGAAAATTCAATGGTCCATACGTCGAGGACAGCAGGAAAGCCACAAGCAGGATGCTCGAAAAGGCCGTCCAGCAAGGCCGCAACGAGCAAAGAGGCGAGGCGTACGATTCGGTGCGTTGAGCCTCTGAACGAAGCGAGAACGCCGCTGGAGGACCTTTTTCAGCGTTCTGCTAATGAGGGCACATGATCCCTCTGCACGACGACAACCCCACCGACCGACCGCCAATCGTCACAATCACTTGGATCGTGGCCTGCGCCCTCGTCTTTCTCTACCAGGCAAGCCTTCCCGACGACTCAGGAAACACGTTCGTCTTTCAGTACGGAGCAATCCCAGCCCTCGTGTTTGGAGAGGCCGACCTTCCTGAGATGGGCGTAGCCATCCCCGCATACGCGACATTAATCACAAGCATGTTTCTCCATGGCGGCTGGATGCATCTCATTGGGAATATGCTGTACCTCTGGGTCTTCGGAAACAACATCGAAGACGCTATGGGACATGCAAGGTACATCGCGTTCTATCTCACATGCGGAATTCTCGCTGCCTTAAGCCACGCGCTCACCGATCCGTCCTCCTCTATCCCGATGGTCGGAGCAAGCGGCGCCATTTCCGGCATCTTAGGCGCCTATCTATTGCTGTTTCCACGAGCCCGCGTGCTGGTCATGATGCCCGGCCTGGGCGCCACGAGGGTGCCAGCGGGAATCGTCCTCGGCATGTGGTTCGTGATGCAACTATTGAGCGGAGGAACGAGCATCGGCAGCACGGGCGGAGGCATCGCATTCTTTGCGCATATCGGCGGATTTCTCGCTGGGATGGCGTTGATTGGCCTGTTCAAACGCCCGGACGTGCCCTTCTTGGCCCCGAGCCGCAGAGACCGATTGGGAGACTAGCAAGGTGTTAAAAAAACCCGCCGAGAAAGAGGACCGCTCTTTGGTTTATCTGATGTGTTTGGGTAGAAACACCTTTCCTTCCAGGCTTCAGGTATCCAGCAACTCACGCACTTTTTCGACCAGTCCAGCTTGCCGATAGGGGCGCCTCAATAGATACCGCGGGTTGAGACGATGAGACACCATGGCCTCGTCGTCAAACCCTGAAATAAAGAGCGCCTTCATCGTCGGGTATTGCTTCAACAACCGTCTGGCTAATTCACGCCCCCCGATCTCCGGCATCATGAGATCGCTCACGGCCACATGAACAGCTCCTGGATGTTGCTGCGTAAGCAGCAACGCTTCCACGGACGAGCTTGCCTCCAAGACCTGATAACGATGTCGCAACAGTGTCGAGAGTGCGAGCTTACGGTCGATTTCATTTGGTTCCACCAATAGAACCGTTTCCTGCCCTTTGGCTGCAAGATGGGCCAGAGCCGATTGGACAGGCGGCCGACCCTGTGCTGCGAGGGGAAGTGTCACCCGCACGACGGTACCCTTGCCAGGCTGACTGACCACATCGACCTGGCCTGCACTATGCTTCACCATGCCATAGACTGCGGTAAGCCCCAGTCCTATATTCAGTTCCTTTGTCGAGAAAAATGGCTCAAACATGTGCGACTGGGTCTCCGGACTCATTCCACTTCCGGTATCGCTCACTTCGATCAACGCTGTGGACCGATGCATTCTTTTTTCATTCACAGACTCACCCTCATGCCCATGGAATACCTGCTTCGCTTCAATCCGAAGCCGACCCCCTTGCGGCATGGCATCTCGGGCATTCACCGCCAAATGAAGCAGCGCTTGCTCAAGGCCCTCACGATCGACCTCTACTTCCATCGGCGCATTTTCAATGACCAGATTGAGATCAATGGATGGGGGCAGCAATCCTCTCATCACTTCGCGAATCTCCTCCAACACGACCTTGACAGAAAGTACTTGTCTGACATGGCCGGTATGAAGACCCAACTCAGCCAGTTGAGCGGTCAACATTGCGGCCTTTCCTCCGCTTCGAAATATGTCATCGATCGGCCCGTATAGTGGGTCGTTCGCCTTGAGATGGGAAAGAACCACACCCGTCTGCTTCCCGATTACCGACACAAGATGGTTGAGTTCTTCTGCAACCCCTCCCGCAATCCGACTGATCGCTTCCATCTTCTGCACTTCATGTAATTGCTGCTCAAGGCCTTGTCGTTCTTTCTTCTCCTGCCGGACATCCTCGCTCGCCCGTGAGAGATCACTCTTGAGACCCTTGATACGAACCTCTAACTGATCGCGTGACGCTTGCAATGCTTGTTCTGCCTCTTTCAGCGACTCAATATTCCCCAACAAGAGTGTTTTGTGTTGCCGTTCGGCGCCGATCGTTTGCAGCGCAAGCCCGTAGAATGTCGCCATCACCAACAACACCGGGACTCCAAGCAGATGCCCGGGTGACAACAAGCCAGTTTGTACAATCCCCTGATAGAGGATGACGCCATACCCGGCACAGAGCAACAGCGATAATCCAATGACATGAGAGAGTCGCCGCACCGAGGCCGCAATGAGCATGAGCACAAAATACGACAGATAGAGTTCCGACCGCGCATTACCCGACAGATAAATTGTCGTGGTCACGAGCACTGTATCGATGCCGATCACAGCCCCGCTGAACCACGCAGCCTGTAGGATTGCGGTCGGCACATACCACAAGCAAAGGACCATCGCCACCAACCCTATGACAATCACCCCGATCGTAGGGCGACTTGCAATGAGCTCGGCTCCAGACAATAACTGGTATGCCAACATAATGCCGACCAGCGACTGAAGCACAAGATATCTCGGACGAGAGATTGTATTGTCGGAACACGAATCCAACGAAGACCGTTCGACCTGATGGTCAGTGGGGACGGCAAGAGTGCTCATTCACATGATCTCCTGTTTGCGTGATCGAAGACCGGCAGCACGCGAAAAACCTGCCCTCCTTTCACGTTGTTTGGTTGGGAAAGGAATTGCGGGTTTCTCGTTTCAGGTCTCATACTGTCTGGACGCACCCTCAAACACATAACATGCGTGAACCAACTACGCTTCACGGGTATCGGCTGGCTGAGATCAGGCGGACGAGAAGAGCCGCTTTTCCCGCGGCCCACTAGGAATAGAGCAAGTCCTGTACCGATATCTGAGCAGAGCTAACCCATGTTTTTCCCGTAGCCTGTGTTGTGAGGAGCTGACGATTTGGTCCAGACCTCTATAGGAATTCACAAAATAGAACAACCCGGGTAAGCAGAAGACCTCCACAGATTATGGTTGGCTAGTGATACTACTTAAAATACTATCGACCACGACCACAGCATCCTGTTGGTTGATGTCGGATAGTACCGAGGCGGATGGGTGAAAGAAATCAGGCCGACAGGGTGGGGCCGCTTGCGAGACCATCACGAAATCGCTTTGCATGATCGAGGGCGAGGGCGAGCGTCTCTCCGAAGAACGTCACATGTCCCATCTTCCGGCGGGGACGAATGACACGCTTGCCGTAGAGATGGAGTACCGCACCGGGAATATCCAGCAGAGCACGACACCCTGCGCCCTTCATGAGGGGTGCAGCATCGTCCCCGATAAGATTCAGCATGACGGCTGGACTCAGCAGACGCACTTCACCAAGCGGCATCCCGCAGATCGCACGAACCTGTTGCTCAAACTGGGATACACTGCATACATCGAGCGTGTAATGGCCTGAGTTGTGAGGCCGCGGAGCAATCTCGTTAATGAGCAGTTCCCCGGTGGATAGCTGAAACAATTCGAGGCAAAATACCCCGACCCCTTCCAGACGATCTACGGCCTGAATGGCAAGAGCGGCGGCTTGGCTGGCCACAGCTGACGATCCAGATGCCGGCACCATGGTGGCTCGAAGAATTCCCTCTTCATGTTCATTCTCAACTATGGGATACGTACAACTCTGTCCGTCAGCTCCCCGAACCACCAGGATCGAAAGTTCCCGCTCAAACGGCACCAAAGACTCCACGATCCATCGCATGCCGGGACGAGCGGATTCCAATATCGCGTGTTCCACCTCCCGGACTTCGGACTCTCGGGAAATTCTCCACTGCCCCTTGCCGTCATAACCAGCCGTGGCTGTTTTACAGAGAGCGGGATATCCAATCTGTCTGACAGTCGACAATAACTGATCGGGAGACGTCAGGCCGGCGAAAGGGGGAGTGGAAAATCCGTGAGAGGCCAAGAAGTTTTTTTGTGTTATGCGATCTTGAATCACACTCAAGATGGCACTCGATGGGCAAACCGGTTTCCGCTGCTCTAGCGCGCGACAGAGTTCCGCCGGAATATTTTCCCATTCATAGGTCACTACACTGACCAGGTCGGCAATGCGCGCAAGAACGTGCTGGTCAGTGAAGGGAAAGGGGAAACTGTGCGTGGCAACACGATGAGCCGGCGCTTCTGGATCTGGATCCCACACAGCGACGTGATACCCGAGCCGGTATGCCGCCACAGTGAACATGGCACCTAATTGTCCGCCGCCCAGGACGCCCAGGACAGACCCAGGTGCGATAACGCCTGCCTTCACGAGTGCCGGCTCGGACGGCCGGGACCCTTCGTTCCAGTCACCAGCCCTTTTGCTTCAGGAGACTGGAGCACACCGTCAGTTTGTGTCTGACGAAACAATTTCACGCGAGCGGCAATCGCTGGGTACCGGCCCGCCAGGATTTGTGCGGCAAGCAATCCGGCATTCTCCGCCCCGCCAATGGCCACCGTGGCGACCGGAATCCCTTTTGGCATTTGCACGATAGAGAGGAGCGAGTCCAGCCCGCGAAGATGCTCCGTCGGGATCGGGACTCCGATGACCGGCAGATGCGTCTTCGCTGCCAGCATCCCAGGAAGATGTGCCGCCCCTCCCGCACCGGCAATGATCACTTCGATCCCCCGGCCGGGAGCTTGTTCTGCATACGAGAACAAGCGATCCGGGGTTCGATGCGCGGAGACGACCATCAATTCGTGTGGAACCCCGAGATCCGTCAGAATGGCAGTGGCCTTTTCTAGGATCGGAAAATCAGATTTGCTTCCGCCTAACACACCGACCAAGGGATGCACACGATCCGTTCCGCGCCGCCGTGATTGTTGCTCCTTACGAGGACGAGACATATTTGCGCGAGCCCTTTCCCTACAATTCGCTGGCATATGGCTCCCAACGAATCTCTCACCTTAGCGATTCCCCGACTGATGGTCAAGCTCGCCTCTTCCCCATCAGTAATCCATGAAAGCCGAATCGTGAACGTGAACGATTGTGCAGAAACAACCATCGGTCATCGGACGGTTCAGATCTTCGCTTTTACGATTCTTGAGCGCGAAGCGAATACGCCGCGTGTGGGCTAGCCTGTAGCTCAGCGTGGATGGTTTCGAGGAGGGTCTTCATCTCAAAGGGTTTTTGAAGCGTGCGGTGGGCACCCAGCATTTTAGCCACGTCGAGATAATTGAGGATACCAATCATGTCGCTGCCGCCGGTGATCACAATGATTTTCACATCGGGAGACTCCTGCCGCAATGCGACGGTGGTCTCCAGGCCATCCTGATCGGGCATGAGAATGTCCATAATGACCAGGTCAGCTGGAGCCAACCGATACAGAAGGAGAGCCTCCTTCCCGTCACGCGCTTCCGTAACGTGATAGCCGGCCCGCTCTAATGTTTGGCAAATCAACCGGCGGATTTGCTCTTCGTCGTCGACGACAAGTATGGATGACATTATGCACCTCGGCTTCGGTGAATGACTCCGGACCTCGGCTCCTCACACTGCGTGCCTTCCAGAACATACTTCCGGACTGTACCATCTCCTACATAAGCGGGCAAACAATTCGTCATTATCCATGCCGATGGAATATCGATAGCAACCGCGCTTACATAGGGGCATGTGGCTCTGACCAGATAGTCTCACGAGGCGGATGAGACTGGTGAGAGAAAAGGATCTGAGGCTTATTGAACGTCGAATCCTCAACTCTGGATCGCGCAGGCGCCTTGTCAGACCTGACGCTTTACGAAGTAGGCGGCGGCTTGCGCACGTCGTGAGATATGCAGCTTTTGGAACATGTTGGCGATATAGTTCTTGACCGTCTTATCGCTGAGTTGCAGCGAGGCTGCAATTTCCTTATTCGTCAAACCCTCCGCCATCAATGCCAGGATGCGCTCTTCCTGAGGAGCAAGGGATGGTTCCCGCGCTGGGTGGGCTCGAGCTAACCCAACACTTCCACTCAACGCCCGCTGGGTAAGGACCGGATCGAACATCGATTGGCCATTCGAAACGCCAAGAATTGATCGAACCAGCAGGGCGGAGTCGATATCCTTGATAACATACCCATGCGCGCCAGCCCGCACAGCTGCGAGACTGGAATCATCATTCGCATAGGAGGTGAGAAAGATGAGGCGAGTTGTGGGGTGCCTGGCGAGAATTTCACGGGATGCTTCAACCCCGGAACCATCTGGGAGTCGAACATCCATCAGGACAATATCTGGTTTGAGCCGCTTGACCGCCCGCACTGCAGCAGCTTTGGATGCTGCCTCGCCGACGACAGCAATGCCTTGGTTATTGTGCAAGACGGTTCGCAAACCGACGCGGACCACTTCATGGTCGTCGACTAACAATAGGCGAATCAGCTTCTTAGCGGGAGACATTGGACGCCTCCTTCGGTAAATCGAGAACGATACGTGTCCCTTCATTC
>JBBRRN010000141.1:0-8329 GCA_038200685.1 Nitrospirales bacterium | reverse complement strand
GCCCCCCCAACCCCCAACCCCCGCCACCCCACCACCAACCACCACCCCCGCCAAACCCCCAAACCCCCCGCCAGCACCTTCGCTTCCATCACCGGACGAACACCGCACCACTTCACGATGTCCCATCCTCCATGGGTCACCGCAGCCCCGACCAGTCCTCCGATTAATGCGTGAGACGAGCTGGTCGGCAGTCCTAATAACAGCGTGAAGAGATTCCACACAATGGCGCCGGCCAGCGCTGCCGCCACCATCTCTTGGGTGACAAAAGCCGGATTGACAATCCCCGAGCCCACCATCTTGGCCACAGCGGTGGACATGAACGCCCCGGCCACATTGAGCACACCGGCCGCCATGACCGCCACAAACGGGCTCACGACTCTTGTCGACACGACGGTCGCAATGGCGTTGGCACTGTCATGCCACCCGTTCGAAAAGTCGAACAGCAGCGCCAGCGCCATCACAAGGAGCAACATTCCGGTTAGATCAAGCATGATCCATTCGTGAGACGTGAAAGGTAAAAAGTGAAACGGGTGGAATCATTCCGGCAGGAGCTGAACTGTCATAACGTGCGCTCTGACTTCCACGTTCAACGTTTCACCTTTCCCGTCTCACATTCTTTAGTGGTGTTTGAGCGTGATCCGCTCAAGAATGTTCGCGACGTCTTCGCATCGGTCAGTTCCTGCTTCGAAGTTCTCGTACACCTCTTTCCACATGATCACCGCAATCGGATCGGTCTCTTTCTCAAAAAGGGTGGAAATCGCATCGCGGGAGACTCGGTCTGCCTCGTTTTCCAGACTGTTCACCTGCACACTGCATTTTTTCATCTCCGGATGAGGAAGGCCCAGGAGGTCCACACCTTGCCCCACAGCCACCGATGCCTGGTATAAAATGTCGGCGAGCTCGATCGCCTTCTCGGTCGGCTTCGGTATCTTGTACAGCACGAAACGGTCGGCGATCGCCTCCGTGGTATCCAGAATATCGTCGAGGGCACTCGCGAGGTCATGAATGTCTTCCCGATCGATCGGTGTAATAAAAGTCTTGTTCAATCGGCGCGCGATGTCGTGCGTAATGTCATCGCCAATGTGCTCAATTCCTTTGATCACCTTGGCTTGTTCAATGGGAGACCGGAAGTCTTCCATCATCACCTTTAGAAGACGGCTCCCCTCGATCATGTTATGTGCGGCCTTCTTGAACAGCTCAAAGAAGGCTTCTTCTCGAGGGATCAATCCAAACAGCATTGCGCACTCCCCAATATCAGAGGCCCACAACTGGTATCACGAGTATCGTATTAGGCAGGCCTCACCACCGAACCAGCCCTGCTGCCCAGGTCACACCACCACCAAAGCTTCCCAGCAAAACCATATCGTGGGGATGAATGTTTCCCGAACGAACGGCATGGTCGAGCGCGATGGGCAGTGACGCCGATGACGTATTCCCATAGCGTCCGATCACGGAACACACTCGTTCCGGCGAGATCCCAAGCCGCTTCGTAAGCTGGTCGAGAATTCGCCCGTTCGCTTGGTGTAAGACTACCTGCGCGACGTCTTGTAGCTCGACACCGAACTCTTTCATGGTCTCGCGGATGACTTGGTCCAATCGCTTGACGGCCAGACGAAAGAGCAGCGCCCCTTGCATCCGCAACGTATGGGCCTTCGCCTCGACCGTGTCCAGCGTCGTTGGCCGACGCGATCCGCCTGCGGGAATCGTAATCAAACCATGATGGACACCGTCTGCACGGAGACGGAGTCCCACGAGTCCTTGGCTCAGCTCGCCTGCCTGTGGCTCGCCCCGCAACACGACCGCACCCGCCCCGTCGCCGAACAAAAGCGCCGTATCGCCATCAGCAGGATCGATGGTGCGAGACTTCACCTCCGCGGCGACCACTAAACAGGTCTTCACCTGCCCGCTCCGGATCATGGCATCGGCCATCGAGAGTCCATAGAGAAAGCCCGAACAGGACGCCGCCACGTCGAACGCCGGGATCGAGGAACAGCCAAGCATTCGTTGAACATGGCAGGCGGTCGAGGGAAAGACCGTATCGGGAGAAGTGGTCGACAGTACGATCGCCCCCAGGTCTGAAGCCGAGAATCCGGCAGCCTCAAGCGCCGGTCGAGCAGCTTCCACCGCAAGATCGGAAGACGCTTGAGATGCAGCAGCCCTGCGTCGCTCCTGAATGCCTGTGAGACGAGAGACAACCGCCGGCTCAATGCCCAGCAAGGCCCCGACCTCGTGATTCGATACGACCCGTTCAGGGAGGTATGAACCCGTTCCAATAATTCTCGTCCGTATCATATGATCTGAAGTCCACTGCAATCCCCTCGGGATTATAGGTCTCGATCCGACAGGGGTCAACTTGACTCACAATATTCATGAACGCTGCTGCGGCAATCGTCGATCTGCTGCTCCGATAGTCTTCTACTGATTAGGCTCACAGTATGGTTTAGCGATTTCGCGATGACGCGTCATGAATCGTGTGGCACATCGCATCGAAACCTTGCATTCAGCCATGGCGCCTGTTACATTTTCCGGCAGTGATGATACGCTGCTTCCCTCTCCAGACTCCTGCGCGACGAATGACCCTGGCCCTCGGCCTCTGTGTCGCGGTCTTCTCTGTCACCACCGCCTGCTCCAGCACGCCCAAGACCCAAGACACACCGAAAAAAGCCCTGAGCGGCACTGACGAGCAGATATTCCTGGGCGACGGGATCAAGAAAAACTACGACCCGAACGTCATCATGAAGCGAGGGGAAGCGTTCTTCGAGAAAGAAGAGTACGCGGAGGCCATCGTCGAATATACCCATTTCCTCGATCTCCATCGCACCCATGTCCTCGCCTCCTATGCCGTCTTCCGCATCGGAGAAAGCCAACTGAAGCTGACCAAGGGAATCCAGCGTGATCCCACTCCTATTCAGAAAGCCCTCGAAGCCTTCGAACGGGTCCGGAAAGATTTTCCCGGAAGCCGGTACGACGGCCCAGCACTCCAGAGAATCCAAGACTGTCACGACCTCTTGGCACAAACACATCTCTTCGTCGGCGAATTCTATTATCGGAGGGGCTCCTATCTCGCCGCCGCACATCGCTTCGAACAAATCATAAAACTATACCCAGACAAGTCGGTCTCGCCCGATGCCCTCTATTTTCTGGCGCTCAGCTACCACGACCTTGGGGCGGACGATTGGGCCAGTGAGAAACTGACGCTGCTGGCAGAGAAATATCCGGACAGTTCGCATTCGAGCAAGGCAAAGAGCCTGCTTGCAAAGATCGGCGGAGTACAACCTCCTACATTGCTGGCAGAACACGTCGAACCTGCCCCCCCCGCTACTCAGCCAACTGCACCCCCGCCGGACAATCAACCGGGTTTTGTGGCAGGGCTGATTCCCTCTGCCCCAACTGCATCGTTCCGCCTCCCTTCCGCTACGGCGTTGAGCCAATCTTTTGTCAGCTGCCGCCTGGGCGTCTGGTGTTGATCTAGCTGGTAGGATGCTGAAAAAGCCCGCCAGCTTCGTTCTCGCATCGCTCAGAGGCTCAACGTACCGAAGCGTACGCCTCGCCTCTTCGCTCGCTGCGGCCTTGCTTGGGACTAGGCGCGTCTCGGCGGTGAGAAGTCTAGCCTTTTTGAGCATCCTACAAGAACTTCCGTGGGGCATTTAGTTTCCACTGTCTCACAATGGTCTTCCACCGCCTGCTAGAGCGGCATCGAAGCTGTCAGAACTCAGTTGCCAGCAAGCACTCGCGCCGAAACAGCTTCTTTGTTATCTCTTCAGGCTGAAAGCTGATCACTGAAAGTTATTGGTGGACTCAACGCAGCTGCAGGGCTTCGAGCAGGAGCTCACTGGTGGAGGACTTCACAATTCTCTTGGCCCGCGGGATGAAGGACTGATACGTTTCTTTCCCCTGTAGCACTTCGCAGTAGAGCTGAACGACCTCTCGGTAGGGACTCAATAACCTGTGACAGAGGCGCGGGAACGTGTAGACGATGTCGGCGAGACGCGAAGCAATTCGAAACTCAGCATACAACTGCTCTCTGACTGCCAACTCATAGTCCCATAAACTCTTGGTCCGATCGTGCTGCTGATTGAGGACAGCCATCGCGGCCAGCTTGCCGGAACGGACGGCGTAGTATATACCCTCGCCAAACAATGGATCGACAAGGTGCCCGGCATCGCCTATCAACATGGCTTGGCCATTCACAAGGTCGTCCGGTCCCGGTTCCGGGCTAAGTTCGGTTCTGCTAAACAGGGGTAACGGATGGCCAATCGGCTTGGGCACATCCAAGCCCGCCAGGCCTTTTTCTCCCCCAACGAATCGATCGAAGGTTTTTTTGAGGCTCGCCGGTTTGCTCTGAAACTCCCCCACACCGACGGACAACCGCCCCTGCTTGGGAAAGATCCAGGCATATCCCTTCGAGCAGACGCCGATGTCGATCACGGCTTTGCCTATGGCCGGATACTGCGGCCCCGGTCCAAGTTCGATCTCGCTCTCTAACGTCGGTATACAGCGTTGGCGCCGGCCGGGGAAGAGATGCCGCGCGACCTGGCTGTTCGCGCCGTCGGCGCCGATCAAGACCTTTGCATGATAGCACCCGCGATCGGTCGTCACCTCGACACCTCCCGGCACGTGACGGAGCGACTGCGGGTGCTCCCCTTCGTGAATTTCCGTACCGACGCGTCGGGCCTGTTGAACCAGGTAATGATCGAACCGATCGCGCATGACCATATAGGCGATTGGACTGGGCGATTCGATCGTGACGGATTCCTCACCCCGGTACAAAAACTGAAATCCGAAGATGGTGTCTTCGACGACGGACTTGAACCCTGGATCAAGAAGTTGCTCAATCCGGACCGACAAACCGCCACCGCAGACCTTGTAGCGAGGATGAGTGTGTTTGTCGATGGCGAGAACCGACAGGCCGGCACGGCTCAGTTCATAGGCAGCAACCGCCCCAGCCGGCCCCATGCCGATCACAAGCGCGTCGCATACTTTCATATCTGGCAACGTGGGCATGGAGAGAAACGGTCCTAGCGTTGAGTCCTGAGTGCTGAGGCGTGGATTGCGGTTACCGGCAATCGGTTCTGCAAGTGGAGCTTCGATGGCTCAGCACTCAGAACTTAGCGCTCAGCACTGCCGTCGAGCCTTTGGTCACTGCCCGAGATACCAGCCGATCCCATACCGCTCCAGAAAACCAGTAATCATCGTGAGGCTATTGGCATAGATCATGACGCCCACGACAATGAGCATCACCCCGCTCACAGTCGAGACACCCCATAAATACATACGCGCCTGCTTGAAATAGGCGAGGAACCGATCCACCCCCAGGGCCGTAAGAAACAACGGCACACCCAGTCCCAATGAATAGCTCGTCAGCAACAGCACTCCGTTCATCATCGACTCGGTGGTACTGGCATATAACAAGATGGTCCCCAGCACCGGCCCGATGCACGGAGTCCACCCAGCGGCGAACGCCACGCCGACCAAGAACGACCCCACATATCCAACCGGCCGATTTCTAAATTGGAACCGATGCTCCATTTTGAGAAAACTGATATTCAAGACCCCCAATAAATAAAGGCCGAAGATGACGATGACGATCCCGCCGATTCGTCGGACATAATCTTGATACGTCACCAGCGCCTGTCCGATGAAGCTGGCCGACGCGCCGAATGAGATAAAGACCGCTGAAAACCCACCAATAAACAACAGGGCGTTGACGACAATGGTTTTCTTGAGCTTCGACCGCACCGTCGAATCGGTCAGTTGTTCGATGGACAGCCCTGTGACATATGAAATGTAGGAAGGGACCAGCGGGAGCACGCAGGGTGAAACGAACGACAGCAACCCAGCTGAAAAAGCCGCCACGAGCGAGATATTCGTAATCGATTGCGACAATGTCAGACAAGGCTCCTAGCAGGCTTCGGAAAAACTCTGTAGACACGCTGGAACTTCACTGGCCCGCATCTCTAGGACAACAGGCGAACACCACGCAGGATGATCAAAAAGTCCAGACTTCTCACCCGCCCAACCCCGGCGCGCCAAGACGCGCCCTTCCACCGGCAAGGCCGCAGCGAGAGAAGAGGCGAAGCGTACGCTTCGGTACGTTGAGCCTCTGAGCGATGCGAGAACGATGCTGGCGTACTTTTTCAGCATCCTGCTACGACTTCATCAACATCTGCACAAGCTGCTGCGCTTCAGCCGCTCCCCAATCACGCGCGCCGAAGATCTGGTGGCGGATGACCCCTTGCCGATCCACCATGAAGGTCATCGGAAGACTCCGAGCGCCATAGATCAATCCCACGCGATAGTCGGCATCATGAAGAATAGGGAAGGTCAAACGATTCTCTTGTTGAAACGGCCTCGTCACCGTCATACCCTGTGCATCGGTGGATACCGCGAGAATTTCAAAGTCCTTCCGCGAAAATGTCTGGTAGAGCGCTTCCATCGCCGGCATCTCTACCCGGCAGGGGCCACACCAGGTAGCCCAAAAATTCACCATCACCACTTTGCCACGCAAGTCCGAGAGTGCCACGAGGCGTCCCTGCATATCTAGGAGCTGGAAGTTCGGCGCCGGGTCACCCAGCTTGATACTCTGGCGCCCAGCAACCGGCAAAATATCTGCCGCCGTCGCACCGCCCGCCCCGATCATCGTGGTTATCAGACAGAGCACTGTTCCAGCAATCCAGGCCTTCATCATTCCTTCTCTCACTCCGCGATCCTCTTCCTGAATGTCCGCCCCCGTTGGGCGTGCCATGAGTTCCCTTCACTGCTAGGACATACTCAGCCCCAATGGCCTCGAGGAGGGGACTCACGACCATTATCGTAACACGTCGACCGAGACGAGCGCCGCAGAATCCGATCATCTTACAAGTGCCTAAAAATGGGTGTCAAGCAATCCATCTGCAACGCCAAGCCCGTATGACGCATCAGTGCTTCTGTCGCAATTGCCGGTCCGCTGCCACGACAAGCCTTCGACGGGGTCGCAACGAAGTTCGGCAATTTTTCGACAAACCGGCACCATGGACAATGCGAGGTAGACAATAAGGGGACGCTCATACTAATATCGCACGGTCATTCGTCAAGCGACCGCCAACCGACCATTGAGGACCCCATGAGAAATAATTACCTGTTCACATCAGAATCCGTGACGGAAGGACATCCGGACAAGATCGCTGATCAAATCTCCGACGGAATCCTCGACGCGATCATCGCCCAAGACAAGTATGCCCGGGTGGCCTGCGAGACGATTCTGACCACCGGGATTGCCTTCGTGGCCGGGGAAATCTCCACCAAGGCCTATGTCGAGATCCCCGATATCATTCGCGAGGTCATCAAGGATGTCGGTTACTGCGATGCTGCCTGGGGATTCGACTACCATACCTGTTCCGTGCTCACAGCCATTCACCAGCAATCCGGCGATATCTCTATGGGCGTGGATTCCGGAGGCGCCGGCGACCAGGGACTGATGTTCGGCTACGCCACCAACGAAACGACTGAACTCATGCCGATGCCGATCGTCCTCGCCCATCGCCTCACCAAGCGGCTGGCCGAAGTTCGGAAAAAGAATATCCTGCCCTGGGTCCGCCCCGATGGAAAGTCCCAAGTGACCGTGGAGTACCGGAACGGAAAACCCGTGCGGATCGACACCATCGTCGTCTCGACGCAGCACAGCCCCGACGTAACGAACAAGCAGATCGAACGCGACATCATGGAGAAGGTGATCAAGCCCATGATGCCGAAGGGGCTCTATGACCCGACGAGCGTGAAACACCACATCAATCCCACCGGCCGCTTCGTGGTCGGCGGTCCAATGGGCGACACCGGACTCACAGGCCGCAAGATCATCGTCGACACCTATGGCGGTCACGGCAGCCATGGAGGCGGCGCCTTCTCCGGCAAGGATCCAACCAAGGTTGACCGGTCCGCCTCGTACATGGCCCGCTACATTGCTAAGAACATCGTCGCCGCCGGGTTGGCTCAAAAGTGCGAAGTGCAGCTGGCCTATGCGATCGGGGTGGCCGATCCCGTCTCGGTGCTGGTCGACACGAAGGGAACAGAAAAGGTGGCGGTCGAGAATCTGGACAAGCTCGTGCGGACCCACTTCCCCCTGACGCCACGCGGCATCATCGATTACCTCAAGCTCCGCCGACCGATCTTTAGAAAGACGGCATCCTATGGGCACTTCGGTCGGAACGAACCGGAGTTCACCTGGGAAAAAACCGATAAAGCCAAACTCTTGCGCAAAGAGGCAGGCCTGTAGTTGAACTAGTTGCCAACCAATATATGAAGGGGGGCGGGTTGCCGAACCTGCCCCCCTTTTTCATGACAACCCTTTACT
>JBBRRN010000140.1:0-8338 GCA_038200685.1 Nitrospirales bacterium | reverse complement strand
GGCAGGAGCATTGTTGTCTCCGCTGCCGCAGGAAACGGAGTTAGCCGACCTCATACTCTACGCCGACTTCTACCCGCAGGATGGGCAACTGACGTTGATCGAGCAGTTGCGCGATGTCATCACTGAGCATATTCCGCAAAAAGAGTGAGCGTGGTTGGATCCGCTGAAACATTCCTATCTCGACCTGGCCGAATTCCTGTCGGTCGACGAGCCCACCCGGCGTCTGGTCTTTCGCTCAATCGGAAATGGACGGGTCTATCGAGTGCCTGACGGAGCCTTCCGCAAGGACCTACAGCAAGGACAAGTCCTTCTCGCGCGGTTGATCCGCGAGCCAGGGGATGTCGAGTGGGAGCAGGCGGTCATTGCGGGGGCTGTAATCGTGTTATCCAACGAGGACGGAAAGGGTCTGCTGAACGCCACGCTCGATTACCGGCGGCAGGTAGAAATTTCCGCTGGGTCTTTCGAACTCGGCGATTGGCCGGAATTCGTCAAGCGCTATGGACATGTATTGTTGTGGACGTTCGCGCGCATGCGGTTTGGCGCCCTCATCGACGCCGTGAAAAGTATTCACTATGTGGCAGAGGGGGGGCAGCCCTATCTGTACGCCTTGGCCCTCTATGACCATAGCGATTACGGGTACATGGCTGACATGCTCTCGGGCCTTGAAGGATTCGAGCGGGAAGCGGCAGTTTCCTCACCCAGTAGAGCCTCACATATGAGGGCCGCACAGTATTTCGTGCAACGAGGGCCATTCGTAGGCCTTGAATCCGCAGTGGTCGTGAGATTGATCCTCACGGCGACCCAGTTGTGGGTGGAGTGTGATTCGCGAGAGCGGCTCGATACGGTTAAACACAAACTGGCGGCGACGTTCGGATTCTCTCTTCACTTTCGCGGCGAAACCTGTACGCCACCGCCCCGACAACTCAAGGAGTCGGAGCTGGCCGTCAAGGAGCATCTGACGCTGGTGATTTCGGCGGAGGAAGGTCGAGCTCTCTTGAATGGCTTCCTCGAGACGCTGTACTTAGGGTGGGCAGAACGGGCCTGCCCGTCGCTGGGGAATCATATGCCGCGTCATGTCGCGACGTCAGCAGCAGGCCGCGAGCAGGTCGCCGCCTTGATTGCCGATATGGAGCGCCATGATCCCGGTGTGAGGCGCGTGGGCCGGGCATCATTCGATTATAACAAGCTGAGGGCCCATGTTGGGTTGGATGAGGTCGGTTGATGACGACTCGGCACAAGCCTCGACTCGCTGAGGCACTCGAAATCTGCCGTCCTGTGCCGTCGGACAAACCGAACATCCTCATGGCACTTCTGGCGGTCCAATCTACCAGAGGCTATGTGCCGACGAATGCCATCCCTCAGATTGCGCAGGTGTTAGGTGTGACGGATGCCGAGGTTGCCGGGGTCTTGTCCTATTATTCCGATCTCAGGACTCAGCCGCCTGGTCGTCACCTTATTCGAGTGTGCGTGGGCGAATCCTGCATGGCCAACCATGGCGCGCGTGTCTTCCGTGCCATCCAAGATTATGTACGCATGACTGCCGGAGACCGCACGCAGGCAGAGCGCTCACTGTGGAGCAGATGTCCTGCGCAGGAAACTGCGCGGTGTCGCCGACTGTGATGATCGATGCGGACCTCTGTGGGCGAGTGACGCCGTCAGGTGTGCCGTCACTTCTGGAGCCGCATACATAAATGAAGATCATTCGCTGCTATCTTGCCAACGATACTTCTTCCCGTGCGGCCGGCGCCGAACGACTTGCCGAGGCTTGGAGCAATCGCCTGGAGATTCGACGAAGGGGACGCGGGCACCTATTGCGATCGGATGATCATGGAGGGCGATCCCTTCCGATTGATCGAAGGGATGATGATCTGTGCGCGGGCGATCGGGGCGACGCGCGGATATATCTATTGCCGGTACGAATATCCAGCGGCGGTGCGGGCCATGCGGTTAGCGATTCAGAAGGCGCGCGAGGCGGACCTGTTGGAATGCGATGACTATCCGTTCGATCTTGAAGTGGTGGTCGGCGTCGCGTTGGTCTATTGGATGGTGTATTTAAGACGCTCAAATCAGATCGCAGGAACTTTCTCGTCATGAATACTTTTCGCACGACCGTCGGGGTCTTAGTCGGGGGCGGGCCGGCGCCTGGGATCAACAGTGTCATTAGCGCGGTCACGATCCGCAGTATCCTCGGCGGCTGCGACGTGGTCGGCATCATCGATGGATTCAAGTGGCTTATGGAAGGGAATACGAGTTATGTTCACCCTCTTTCCATTGAAGAAGTCAGCCGCATTCACTACCGAGGCGGATCGTGTTTGGGCACCTCGCGGGCGAATCCGACGAAGAAGGCCGAGTCTCTCGCCAACGTCCTGTCCTCCTTGATGCAGTTGGGTATCACGCGCTTGGTCACTATAGGTGGAGACGATACGGCCTTCTCCTCGCTCAAACTGGAAGAACAGGCGGCCGGGCGCATTCAAGTCGTGCATGTGCCGAAGACGATCGACAATGACCTCGACCTTCCCTCCGGCATCTCGACCTTCGGTTTTCAAACGGCCCGGCATGTCGCCGTCGAGATTGTGAAAAATCTGATGGCGGACGCTCACACGACTTCTCGCTGGTATTTTGCTGTGACCATGGGGCGGAAAGCCGGCCATTTGGCGCTTGGAGTCGGTAAGGCTGTAGGCGCGACCCTCACGATCATTCCCGAGGAATTTGGGGAGCGACCCGTGAAACTTCAGCGCCTGGTTGATCTCGTGATAGGAACGATGATCAAGCGGCTCAGCGGAGGGCGCGCCGACGGGGTGGTGGTGTTGGCGGAAGGACTGATCGAGATTCTTGACCCGCAAGACCTGGGTGGATTGGACCATGTCGAGCGGGATGAACATGGCCACCTGCGATTAGCCGAAGTGGATATCGGCGATGTGCTCCGGCGTGAAGTGGCAAAGGGGATGAAAGTCTTGGGACTGACTATGGCGATCGTTGCCAAGAATGTGGGGTATGAATTACGCTGTGCAGATCCAATTCCGCTCGACATGGAATACACTCGCGATCTCGGCTATTGTGCCGCACAGTTCCTGCTCGATGGAGGGACGGCGGCCATGGTGTCGATTCAAAGCGGGCAGTTTAAGCCGATCCCTTTCAAGCAGATGGTGGATCCCATCACAGGCCGGGCGAAGGTGCGGATGGTGGACATTACGGCGCAGTCGTATCAGATCGCGCGCCAGTACATGATCCGGCTGTCCGACGAAGACTTCGAAGACCCTGTGGGATTGGGTCGCTACGCGGCTCTCGCCGGGCTGTCGCCGGAGGCCTTTCGTAGTCGGTTTCAGTCTGGCGGTTCGAAGGTGATGGAAGATCAATGGAAAGGAAACGCACTATGAATGTGCTCGTAGCGACAGATGGATCGAAGTATGGACGATGGGCGTTGAACTGGGTGGCCAAGTTGCCGTTTGTTGAGCCGGCAAAGGTCATGGCGCTACATGTGTTGGATGTTGCCACACTCCGCGCTCCGGTTTTGGGGCAGCCGGTGATGGCCGGCAATGAACAGTATGTCCAGGAAGAAATCACGCGCATGGGCGCGCGTTCAGCCAAAACCCTCCAGGACGCTACTCAACAGCTGGCTTCGCTGAAGCTCGCAGGCACGGTCCGCAAGGAGCAAGGACCGGTCGCCTCGACGATCTTGAAACGGGCGCCGAAACGGGACGGGCTTCTGGTGGTGGGCAGTCAAGGCCTCGACGCGCTCGACCGTTTCATGCTCGGCAGCGTCTCGACGAATCTCATTCACCATGCGACCTGCCCGGTGCTTGTCGTCAAGAGCGAGGCAACCTCGTTACGGCGGATGATCTTGGCGATAGATGGATCGGACGCCTCGGCCAAGGCCTTGAAGTTTGTGATGACCAAGTTTCAGTCGGATCAGTCGACCAGCAAGGGCAGGCGCGTGCCGATTCACGTGACTGTGCTCCATGTGCTGCCGGTGGTCATGTACCCGGGGTTGAAGGAGGCAAGTAAGAAGTTACTCGAACAGAGTGTGCAGAAGCTGATCAAGGCAGGGTTTATAGCCGAGCCACTGTGTTACCTTGGGAATCCTGCTGAAGAGATCATGAAGGCCGCCTCCCGGCAGCAGGCCGATCTGATCGTGATGGGGGCCCAAGGGCTGGGCGCCATCGCCCGGTTTCTCATCGGGAGCGTGTCGACGCGGGTGGTGCAGCATGCGAACGGTTCGGTGCTTGTCGTTCGATGACAGAGCGAGCGCCAGCAGGGAGTCTCGGACGGCCGTTCTTGTATCCTCGATTGAGGGGGGAGAATGCTATTGCGGTAAAGGTTCCAGCTGTGTCCTTCTTCGCTTCCTCCACTGACGTCTTCGATTGATGCGGTTTGTATGATTGACGTCAATCATCTGCGCATGTTCTGATTCTCGCCTCTACGCTGGTTCATCCTCCTGCGCGGTAGTTCCGTTTCCTTGCGCAACACCACTGGCGATGCCTTCGGTGAGCAAGAGCGTCGGCCCCCGCGCCCACTTGTATTCGAATGAACGTTGATGCGGCAGGAGTTTGGCGTCGAACCGTGCTTGACCCAGATGGCAGTCGCGCATGGTCTGGTCAAAAAAGTCGAGCGTGATTACAACGAGATCGCCCTCGATGCCGAGTTTCAAGGGCAAGCGCCGGTCTATTCTCAACGGCAATGCCACATGAGGCCAGCAACGAGGTTTGACAATTGCCGACAAGGTCGTAATGATAGGCGCCGTGACATGGTCGGTCGTTCGACCGAAGTATGCGAGAGGTGATCTATGCGCTTATCGCTTCGATTTTTACTGCCGTTGGCCTTAGTGTTGGCCGGCCTGGCGTATGCCGTCATTTCCCTTGTCGATACCTTGACGCTGAAATGGTTCGTGCAGGACCTCGAGATGCGGTCAGAATTCATCGGACGCACGGTCGAAGCTCCCCTTGTGGATCTGTTGGCGGCAGAATCCAAGACAAAACTGCACAACTACTTCACTCGAATCATTCAGGACGAGCGGCTCTTCGCCATTGGGTTTTGCAGCCGTGAGGGCAAACTGATCTACAAAACGTTGACTTACCCTGATTCGATTCTATGCGACGGAACCAACACCGTCGCAGCCGGCAAGACCGCTCTACTGGGACTGACCCAAGGGACTGTCCATGTTTCTGCGGTCGGAATCGAAGGGAATGGTCGCGCATGGGGGCGCCTCATGCTCGTCCAAGACATGAGCTGGGTTGAGCGACGAAGCAGCGACACGAAGTGGTATCTCTTCTATCTGTTTGCGATTATCGGCGTGGTGATTTCCCTTGTCACGGTGCTGGTTGCGCATTTGAGCTGGCGCGGATGGGTCACAAGCGTGCGGGCGCTGCTCCGCGGCAAGGGGCAGGCTGCCCTGGTCAGCGATCAACGGCACGACGCCGACCTCCTTCCAGTCGCCCAGGATCTTCGTTCCCTCATTCATGATCTTGAGGCGGAAAAACGCCTGAGAGATGAACATCAGATGAGCTGGACACCGGCGACACTGAAAGCCATCCTCCATGATCAGCTTGCCGGGGACGAAGTACTCATCGTGTCCAATCGCGAGCCCTACGTCCATAATCGGAATGGGCAACACATCGAGGTCCAAGTGCCGGCCAGCGGGGTCGTCACCGCCCTCGAACCGATTATGCGTGCCTGTTCGGGCGTGTGGATTGCGCATGGCAGCGGTACGGCAGATCGAGAGGTCGTCGATGCGCGCGGCCATGTCCACGTCCCGCCCGACAATCCCGCGTACGAGATCCGGCGGATTTGGATGTCGCCGGAGGAAGAAGACGGGTATTACAACGGATTTTCCAATGAAGGGCTTTGGCCGCTTTGCCATCTGGCCCACGTGCGCCCCGTGTTCCGAACCTCGGATTGGCAGCAGTACCGGGAGATTAATGAGCGATTTGCATTGGCCATTATTGAGGAAGCCAAAACCGACAATCCCGTCGTGCTCGTGCAGGATTTCCACCTCGCGCTGGTGCCCAAGATGGTGCGCGATCTTCTGCCCAATGCCACGATCATTATGTTTTGGCACATTCCGTGGCCCAATCCCGAGCGCTATGCGATTTGTCCGTGGTATCGAGAAATTCTCGAAGGGCTCTTAGGAAGCAGTATTCTCGGGTTTCACACGCGCTTCCATCGCACCAACTTCATCGAAACGGTGGATCGCGCACTGGAAACAAAGATTGATTGGGATAGCTCCACGATTTCATACGGCGGGAAGTTGACTGCGGTGAACCATTACCCGATTTCGATCGAATGGCCCAGCCGGGTGCTTAAGGAACAGCCACCCGTGCCGACGTGCCGGACGCACATCCGTGCGAGCAACGGCCTCCCGCACACCCAGCGTGTCGGCCTCGGCGTCGAACGAATGGATTATACGAAGGGTATTCTCGAGCGGTTCCTCGCCGTCGAACGGCTTCTGGAGCTGCAACCGGAATGGATCGGTGCGTTCTCTTTCATCCAAATCGCCGCCCCCAGCCGCTCCAAGATCGATCAGTATCAGCAGCTCACGCAACAGGTCATCGCCTTGGCCGAACGCATCAACCAACGATTCGGGCGCGAGGGATATCAGCCCATCTCACTGCGGATCGAACACCACGGCCCCCAAGAGATCGCCACGCATTATCGAGGGGTCGACTTCTGCATTGTCAGCAGCCTTCATGACGGCATGAATCTCGTGGCGAAAGAATTCGTCGCCGCGAGGGACGACGAGCAAGGTGTGCTGATACTCAGCCAATTCACCGGCGCGGCGACTGAATTACTCGAGGCGCTCATCATCAATCCGTACAACATCGACCAGTGTGCGGCCGCTCTGCATGTGGCTCTGACCATGCCCCCAAGCGAACAACGGGCTCGCATGCATAGTATGCGCGACATTGTGCAGGAATTTAACGTATACCGCTGGGCTGGGCGCATGCTGATGGACGCAGCTCGGATGCGGCAACGAGCCCGCATTACCCGCCAAACAGGGGCGCGAGACGCGCGCACGACCATAGGTGGCCAGGCATGACCTATGTGTTGTCTGAGGAGGGGCGCCGGGCACTGCGCGCGTTAACTGAGAGGCCCGTCCTCTACGCCTTCGATTTCGACGGGACGCTTGCGCCGATCTCGCCGGATCGAGACTCCGTCAAGGTCCCATCGTCCGTGAGCGAGCCGTTAAAGGAGCTCGGAACACGCGCCCCCTGTGCTGTGATTTCCGGTCGAGCGCTTGCCGATCTTGCGCCGCGGATCGATAGGGCGGTTCCTCATCTGATCGGGAACCACGGGCTGGAAAGCCCGTGCGCGACTCCCGCGGCCCTGATCTTGGCTGAACATGTTTGTGCGGAGTGGATGAAGCAAGTGAGCACGGATTTCGTTCAGCCGCTCAAGCACTATGGGGTTGAGGTTGAGAACAAACGATATACGCTCACGTTTCATTACCGAGGGGCGGATGAACCGGCCAAAGCGTACACGGCGCTTGTCCTGCTTCTCAAACAGCTTACGCCGACTCCGCGCCTCATATTTGGGAAAGCATCGGTGAATGTCTTGTACCCAGGGCAAGAAGGAAAAGGGCATGCGGCTTTGGCTCTCATGCGCCACTTGCGGCAGACTGATCTGTTTTTCATCGGCGATGATGACACAGACGAGGATGTCTTCGAGCTGTCAGAAGGGCTTGCCATGGGGGTGCGTGTGGGGCCGCATGAAAAGTCGCAGGCGGGGTATTTCATCAAACATCAGGGAGAGATCGAAGATGTGCTCCGGTTCCTTGTCCATTGCTTTGACCGAACCCCTGGATCACAGACCTCTGGTGAGTCCAACATGACTGGTACGGGGAAACAGGTGCATGATCCTTGAGGAGATGGTGCGATATCCCAT
Source organism: Nitrospirales bacterium (assembly GCA_038200685.1). Lineage (GTDB taxonomy): Bacteria > Nitrospirota > Nitrospiria > Nitrospirales > Nitrospiraceae > Palsa-1315. The sequence goes on along the minus strand of JBBRRN010000140.1, from coordinate 460 downwards.
GATATCCCGTTTGGGTTTGACCGTTCGCTGTCATAAAAGAAGAATAGAGGCGTAGATGCTCGTGTATTCTGCGATCATGTCGGGCATCTCAGCAACGACTTCCTGACAGTGGATGGGCTTGCCGCTCGTCTCGCGTGGCGTCTCGGCGGTTTCGTTATGAACCCGCGCACATGATGTAGATTAAAGAATTCTCCACTCGGTCCCTCGCAAGTTGTTGCCTCAATCAACAGGGTTTTTCGCTCCTGTGCAGCGTTCCTTATCTCAATGGGTCTGGCACCGACGTGATGATGGATCATGCGGTGGTGGCCACCATGCTCTGTCATCACACTCCTTGGGCGGATTGAATCGATTCGAATAACGTTGGGACACTAGTGAAAAACTATGATATTTAATCCGCAGGGAAATAAGGAAAGGTCGAAGGGCCCGGATCGTGTCGTTGTGAAAGGGGCGGGATGTTGAG
>JBBRRN010000139.1:0-8361 GCA_038200685.1 Nitrospirales bacterium | reverse complement strand
CGGTGCTTCATACCGGCAAGGTGATGTTCTTCTCCGGTTCAGGAAACGTCGCGGTTCGGCACGACAGTCCCGACTTCGGCAGCATCCCCAAGAAGATCTACACGAGCGTAGTATGGGATCCGAGCGTCACTCCTTCACCCCGAGGCGACGAGAACTTTTTCCATCCGATCGCGATCAAGGGCAACGACGGCAGGGTCTTCGATTTCTTTTGCGGCGGCGATAGCTTTCTGGCTGATGGGCGGTTGCTTTCCGCGGGCGGTACGGAGGCCTACCCGGGCCATGTTTCCGGCCGTCCCGACGCGGTCATATTCGATCCCGGAACTCAGCAGTGGTCGCGAGCCGGACATATGGCCCATGGCCGCTGGTATCCCACGTTGGTGACGCTGGGCGACGGCCGGGTCTTGGCCGTCAGCGGTTTGGACGTGGAGGGCAACCTCAACAGCACGGTCGAAGTGTACTCGCCGGACATGAACAGCTGGCAGGCGCTGCACCTTCCAGGAAACTTTCCCGGCCTGCCGCTCTATGCCCATCTTCTCCTTCTGGCGGACGGCCGACTACTGTTTACCGGTGGACTCGTCGAGGGTCCGGACGTCGCGCTCGGCCCCTGTCTCATCGATATCGCTCACGGCCAAGTGGGACTGACCCTACTGGAGGGGCTGCGAGTGCCTGAATCGCGCAAGCAATCCGCCAGCGTGCTGCTGCCTCCCGTCCAAGATCAGAAGGCGATGCTCATCGGAGGCGGCATCGGCGACGAGGGCGTCGTCGATGCCACTGCCGCGGTCGACGTCATCGACCTGCGTGCGGCCCATCCGCGCTTCACGGCCGCAGCGCCAATGAATCTTCCGCGGACGCACGTGAATGCGGTGCTCCTCCCGGATCGAACCGTGCTCGTTACTGGCGGGGGATTGGCGCGCGAGAGCCGGCTTACGCCCACCTTTGCGGCGGAGATCTACGATCCGGCGAACAATACGTGGACGCTGGCCGCGTCTTCCAAAATTCCCCGCCTCTACCATTCTGTTTCCTTGCTACTGCCCGACGGACGCGTCGTCTCGACGTGCGGAAACCCTGCGCAAGGCACGCACGTCGAATGGGGGAAGGATCCACTCAATGAAGAGATGCGGATCGACATTTACAGTCCTCCGTACCTTTTCAAAGGCCCTCGCCCCGTGATCGCCGCCGCTGCCACAGAATGGAGTTATGGTCAAACCGTCGACATCTCCTCACCGCAGGCGGGCAGCATTCGCTGGGCGCATCTGATCCGTTACGGCGTGACCACGCACTCGTTCAACACCGGGCAGCGCCTCGTCGACCTCCCGATCACCTCGCAGGCCGGTGGCACGGTTCGGGTCACGCTTACGGGCGAGCCGAACATTGCTCCGCCAGGCTGGTACATGCTTTTCCTAACGGACACCAACGGGGTCCCGTCGGTGGCACATCCGGTGCACGTTTTCGAACCCTGACGCGCCCCCGAAGAAACGCACACCCGGCGCATGGCGATGGGCGTCCGTCACCGACAGCGCAAGCTCGCTGCGCTCAGATTTCCGGTTGCCGGCGTAGCGCTGTACGTCTCTCGGCAGTTCGCGATCGCCCTCGCGATTGTCATGGCGCCATACGTCGATTCCCCTCGGCGCGTATCCCACTTGTCGCGCATAAGCGCGCTGGCTCGAAAGAGTCAATCCATTTGCGCGGGAGCTCCGGGGACAGTCAAGAAAGGGAAATTTACGTACGCTACGGGCTGGCAAAGGCGGTTCTGGGGTTTCGGAGAGGTCTGGGAACCCATTTCTTGATGGCTACTTCTTGATTCTGAACCTGTATTTTGACCCGACTACGACTTCGCCAATATTCTTCAGAGGCTTCAAACATTTTTTTCAAGTCAGAATGGGGTGCGACTCAAACACGATGGCTTGAACCCAGGTCCCTCGCCACAAAAGGGAACCGCCTCTCCCCACACATTTTCAGTCCTCTCTGGGGGCTGTCCATCGTTCAACTGCCACAGCTCTCTCAGGCGCGTCCTGGGCGTAGCGTTCATCCTCTTCAATTTCTAGCTTGAGTGGGCGGACATCTCCCACCGATGGAGGCGCGACCTCAAGCGTGTCCCCCTCACACCTTCCGGCAAACCAATCTGCACAGGCCAGGGTGCCCCAGCCCTCCTTATACCGCCACTCAGCCTTTTGTTGGCAGGCAGGACACGGTTTCATTGCAGCTGCTCCATCTTTAAGCTGGCCTGATCAACCTCTCGAGCCAATTGGCTGGAACGCGCATCATGCCCTGGTCTGTCTCAATTTCATAGACCAATATCGGATCCTGCCCGATCGCGTCCCCACTTCCCTCCTTGATATTTTTCACAGTGCCTGTCGTCGCACAATCAGGCTTGATCAGCTCCCGGCGATGTGCCGGCGCCTCTCAAAGAATTATGAGTGGTCAAGCCGGAGCTCCTCGTCCTAAAGGATCCCGGAAGCGTCCGCCTTCCGGAGATCTCCGCGCATCGGCTGAAACGGCTATGTCACACGGCTGCTGATTCGTCGTCGGATCCCTCGGTCTACTGACGAACCCGGGCCCGGTTCCTTTCGGATCCGAGCCACCTTCTCACTTCAGACCTGCAACACTTCCACTGATCTTTCACAGCATGTGAATCCAAAGAAGCCTAAAACGCGGCTAGTTTTCTCAACGGCACGTCGTGCGAGATCTCGTCCTGAATGTGATGGGATGTTGGTCGAATCTGGTTATTCGTGAAAACACCCTGCCGCATCGAGTTCTTTTAGGAGCTCGTTCTCGACTTGACGGGTGAGCTCACTGGCTTCGACTCTCCCTTTTGACGTGAGTCTGCGAGGCAAGCTGGGATTACCGTCGGAGACTACGAACTTACTCCCTCGATCATCACAGAATGTTTATTCGTGGACCTGTGGCCGACATTGCAGTGTTGGGTGAGCCCGACGATCAGATTTCGATCCGATGACGTACGGCGACTTTGTGGTGTTTGCGGACGGTGCAGAGACGCTATCCGTTGGTTCAATAGCGAACGACATGAGGGGTTGACTCCTATCACTTGAGAATCAATGGGTATCCCGCACCTTGAAACTAGGGGCATTTGGTGCGCATGGGATCTGGATCAACGATGCAACTGCCGGCATCATTGGTGGTATGTCTGGTTCACCGATCCTGGGGGGACGATGGCCGAGCACTCGGAGTAGTCTACACTGCGGGCGGTGTGGGCAAGGACCTTACACAGAGGGAGGTCTAAATCCAAGTTTGATGAACTCCCTACTAGGATGGCTCCTAAAGCAAGTAAGTTCTTCAAATGAGAATCACTACAGAATACTGAGCGGCCCGTTACCCACACGTCTCAGATCAACCAGCGCCAATTCAAGGCAGGGCAAGGGGGGGGAGTAAACTCCGTTCCGCGCCTCCATACGCTTTACTTTGCGTCTTTCGGCTCCTCCTCAGGCAGTGGAACCCCATAAAACTCATAGATTACGACGGTCTGGGCTGGGCCAGCCAGATCAGGCCATTGCCTTTTGTCGAAGCCCGGGGCCTGCCTAAGATCCTTCTTTGTGACATCCAACAGGGCTTTTTTTCTATCGTCGCTGATCTTCAATGCTTCCCATGGGACGGCAAAATATTTGTCGTTCACACCCAAGAAGCCTCCATAATCGAGGACGGCATAATCAACATCGCCATCTATAGGATTGATTACCAAGTCCTTTATCGTGCCGAGTTTTTTGCCATCCGTCCCCTCGACCTTCATACCGATCAGGTCACTTCCTTTGAGCACCCTGCTCTTGTCGCGCGCTTGGGTCGTACCAAGTGTGCCAATCATGAGAAATATAGTCGCTGCGAGAATCATCATAAACTGTCGCATAGCGTGCCTCTTTTCCAATGGATGTCGATGTCACCGCCGATTATTGCATCATTCTACGTGCAACAGAGAGTCTGTGAAGCTAGGTGATAGCCTAGTTTGGGCCGTGTTGCGGAATGAGCCAGGACTTCTTTAGGGGAAGGTTTTTTTGTCAATCCGTCCCTTTGATGCTCAGAAGCACCATGCAAAAACTGTGAATGCAGCAACATGGAAACGTGATAAACGCGGGAGGATGGCGTGCCCCTCTAAGGCAAAAATGCTCGGTTCCGAAAGTGTCGGGCCTTTGCTTTGTTCAAGAGCCTGAGAAGGCTGGCGCAGGCGGTGAAAACGCTTTTCTAAACGGCGCGCCTCAGAATCATTCCGAGATCAATTCAAGGGAGGGCAACGCTGGCTGAGTCAGCAAAAATGTTCTGAAATCGTTCGCGCACTCACCCCATATTTCCTACTTCGAAACAGTTACTTCGGCCGTCGCCCCTGGTGGGGTGACCGCCTGAGTGACCGCCTCGCCGGAAGAAACACGGCTCAGCCGATCCACTTCTAGCACGTCGCCGCGATCTGCCTTTTCGATCCAGTGTGTGTAGGTGTCTACGGTGATCGTGATCGAGGAGTGTCCCAGTTGGCGTGCCAGACTATACGTGGGGCTATGAGGTAGTCACTCAAACGGCCTTTCGCGACGTATCACCACATGTAGTCATTACAGTCCTGCGTCACAAAAACATACATGTGTGAGGAGATTTCAGGATAGCCGCCATCTACGCGAGGAAATCGACTGAGCAGACTGGCGTGAGCGACGAGGAGAAATCCGTCACACGTCAGATTGCACATGCAAAACTCTACGCAGCCAAAAAGGGCTTGATAGTCTCCGATGAACATATCTTCATGGACGACGGCATCAGCGGTGCAGAGTTTGTGAAGCGCCCCGGCTTCATCCGCCTGATGAACACCCTCAAACCTCGACCGGCTTTTCAATTCCTCATCATGTCCGAAGAATCACGCCTTGGTCGGGAACAGATCGAGACGGCATACGCCCTCAAGCAAATCATGGACACCGGCGTGCGGGTGTTTTTTTATCTCGAAGACCAAGAACGGACGCTCGATTCGGCACTCGATAAGATGATGCTGTCGCTCACGGGCTTTGCCTCAGAAATGGAGCGCGAGAGGGCAAAGCAGCGCACCTATGACGGCATGCTACGGAAAGCAAAAGCTGGGCATGTGACCGGTGGGAAAGTGTTTGGCTACGACAACAAGGACATCACATCGTCGGATGGGCATCGACTACACGTGCTCCGAGTCGTAAACCAGGCTGAAGCCGCGATCGTCCGTCAGATCTATGACCTGTATGCCGGTGGTCTTGGGATCGGGCGAATCGCCAAGCTCTTGAATGCGGAGGGCGTCCCGGCGGCTCGGCACAGCCCGCGAGGCTGGGCTCGAAGCGCGGTCCGTGAAATTCTTCATCGCCCGCTGTACAAGGGCGAGATCGTCTGGAACCAACATCAAAAGATCGTGCGCGGAGGCACCGAGAAACGTCGGGAGAGAGACGAAAATGACTGGGTCCGACTCGACGCTCCGGATCTCCGGATCATCACTTCCGAACTGTCAGCCTTAGTAGCGGCGCGATTCTCGAAAACAAAAACGAAGACGCAGCCCGTCTGTCGAGACGGACATTCCAAGTATCTGCTCACGGGTATGCCACAGTGCGCGCACTGTGGCGGTCCCATGCAGATTGTCGGGCAGGACTATCACCGGCGGAAGGGACGCTTCTACGGGTGCAGCTATTACAAGAATCGAGGCTCGTCGATGTGCAAAAATTCATTCCTCGTCGAACAAACGGTGCTCGATCGGATCGTCCTCAAGTCGCTCGAAGAGGCCTTAACCGGAGAGTGATCAAGGCCGCTGTCGACAAAGTCCTTGAGAACATCGGGCTGGACAGGGGGCGAAGCTCGATCGTCGGACGACCATTGAGCGAGAACTGTCATTGATCACAGCCAAGCAAGAGCACCTCGTTGACGCCATCGCGGCCGGTGATAAGAACCGCGGGATTCTGGTTCGCTTGAACATCGAAGAAACCCGCCGGGAAGAACTGATCGAGGGATTAGAACAACTGAGGACGGCCGCCGAGTTTGGTTCACTCGATGAAGCCCGGTTGAAGCGAGAGCTAAAAGCCTGACTGGCAAATATGCGGGGGTTACTCGAGCGCCACATCTCCTCTGCCCGTCGCTTACTCAGGACCTTACTGGAGCAGCCGTTACGCTTTGAAGCGGTCCACGAAGGGAATCGAAGAGGGTATCGGATCGTCGGGACGGGCAGCTATCTTCCTCTCCTCCTCGATCAACTCACCCCCCTCAATTCCTCTGAAGACTCGCCGCTCCCTGGTACGTGGTGTTCCCAACGCGATTTGAACCCGTGTTACTGCCTTGAAAGGTCTCTTTGATGCGGACGGCGGTAAGGAATAGCAGGACGGGCCAGTGCGTCAATGTTTTTGCTCAACAGCATCGGGGTCATGGAAATAGGTTGCCCCATAGGCGATGAATACACACATTGATAATGTAGATGCGGACTACCCTACAATAGCCCGACGCGAGAGGTTCGTCACCCACCCGTCCCACTGGCAAGACAACACACTGTACTTCCTCGGACTACGGGACAGGATGGTCCAATTCCCACTTTCCCACGGTGTGTCCCAACACCATCCCATTCACATGGTGGACGTGGGATTATTCAGAAGAAGTCACGATGCCTGAAGGTTTACGACACATGAAAGGAAGGACCGAGGCGAGCCGCCACCTCTTCCATCAATGACGGAGACGATTCGGGCGAGTAGAGCGTGGCCTGCAGCTCGTCAAACTGTTGTTTTCGGGTCAGTCTATCCTGCGTCTCCACGAGAATTCCCACGGCACTCAACGCGTCCAGATACTCCCCCTTCCAGATGTGAAGCGAGGCGTCCTTCGCTGCCTGCCGGAGGCGGTCCCGGACACGCGCCTCGACGATGATCGCAGCTTCTTGGAGATCCTGGAGGCCGATGACGATGGCCGTCAGACATGCCATCCGTCGCGCCTTGGGCCAGCCCTTCCCGTAATCCAAATGGCAGTCAATTAGCAACAGGGCATGAGTCAGTTCGACTTCAGGCCGACGATTAGCATACTCGCCGACCTGTACAATCCGTCCTCCGCGCATCGTTTGATACGTGGCACACAGGATTTTCTCTTTTTCCATTTCCAGTGCTGCCTTGCCGAGACGAGGCCACTCTTCGGCAAGCCACCGTGCTCGCGCGTCAGCGGCCGAAATCTTTCCTGCCCGTATTCCCTTCATGCGTCGGCGGAGCCGATTGGCCGCTGCTGTTTCCGCACGCCTAATGTCTTTGTTCGGCTGCTTGGGGGCCGGAATTGGCCGATGGAAGAGACCGCGCCCATCCAGCACGGACAGGATGAAGAGCACGTCCTGATCTTCAAGACCAGTGACGCTGCGGGCCGCGATGGCTTGCCTAACCCGCGTGGCATGACGCACTTCCGTCGCTTCACACGTCCATTTCTCCTTCGAGAGGAGCGGGTCCGTGGTATCCAGCGATTCATGCCCAGTAATCTGCATGGCGAGCATCCTTATTCCCTGATATTGAATAGGTACGCGGGTTCAAGCAATCGGATTGGGGTATGAGCACGGAGTGGAAGGGAGGATCGTCATGGTCCAAGTTGGAAGACAAAGTCAAGGGTTTCAGATCGACACTGGACAGGAGGCGTCTGCCGATAGCACCTCCACGGTCTCGCTCGCAATTCCCCAGACCGTCTCCGCGGAGCATCTTCCCGTCGCTCATCTAGAACCCCAAGGCTCACCCGCCCTCCCCATACTTTCCCAGGATTTTTCGCCAAAGCAGGCCATGCCGCGGCGCAAGGGAGGAACGGGACCCTTTCGACGCCGGCGTATGCATCGTCTGATCCTCTCCTATTGTGCACACGGCCCCACAGAAGTGTCTGGACTCCTGCGCGACATTGCCCGTGGCACCCTGTATCGGACCATCACGAAGCTTATCCAACTCGGATTCCTCAAGCGATTGGGACGGTGCTACCACACCACTGTTCTCGGGCAGCGCTGGTTGGCCGAGGACCTGTCCCATATTGATTGGAACCTATTCGATCAGCTGTATCCTCCCTGTGCCCACATTCCGACTCCCTACCACAAAGCACTGATCGAGCTGCTACTTTCGGCAGCGGTGGTGCGGCGAGCCGGCGTCCATGACTACCACCTCTGCGCGTTCGTCGTGATGGGCGGCACGCTACGCTGGAAGACGTCATTAGGTCGCATGGCCTGCGCGACGCTCGGTGTCGATCCGAGCGTAAGCTTGATCGATTTGGAGTCGGAAGCCGGCAAATCCGTCTTTGTCAGAAGAAGTAGCGACGGACACTTGCACTCGGAACGCAATGTGTTATCGAGCCCGCTGGCCGTGTTTGATGATTTCCTGCAGGCCAGCGCCGCGGTCCGAGCTGCCGTCGGGCGCTTGCGGCGTCTGCCGG
>JBBRRN010000138.1:0-8460 GCA_038200685.1 Nitrospirales bacterium | reverse complement strand
CCGGCACCAACACGCCTTCGAGATCTAAGCAGACGATAACGGGTTTTTGCATGCTCGGGGCTCCTTTGCGTTCCGTACAATCCCAATGCGATGACGTGATCCGGAGTGGGTGGTGAGAGGAAGACGATCTGACCGGCACGTCACCGTTCAATACCGATCGCGTATCACCCATCACTTCTTCTGAAATGCCTGGCTGAGAAACCGCCACATGTTGTCGAGGACTTGGTCTAAGAGGGATGGGCCGGGCCACGTCCGTTGAGACTCCTCTTCATGTCGCTCGGCCCACTCTAAGGCCATCGGGAGCGGGATGAGTCGAGGGGGAGAGCTGGTTAAGGCGCCCCAGGTCAGCCCTAGGACGGAACTCATTCGCATCGAAATCGGCAGGGGCGTGACCGGGTTCTGCGCCAGATCCTGACACAGTTCCGCTGGTGAGGTGACGAGGAGTTCCCGGCAGGCGGCTGGCCGTGCCTCGTAAATCGAACATAATTCGTTCTCTAAATAGGGGCAAGGGATTCTCAGCGCATAGTAAGACTGATTGATCGGATCGAGCTCTTCATCCGGTACCTGCCTGGAGGCCTCTGCAACGTCGCTCATCCGGTTCCACAAACCAGCTTGCTCCATGCGACCCTTTGTGTCGTTGAGGCGTTTTAGCAGATGGGCTCGTCGATCCGTCGGCAGTTGCTCCACATATTCTCGCAGTGTGAACGCTTCTGGCGCAGAGAGCGGAACCAGCATGCGACAACAGGCGGCGCAGCCCTTTCGGCAGGAAATGGATTGGCCTGTTTCGGTGGCTTGCCGGATCTCCAACTCTGCGGCTTTATCTCCCAGGCGGCGCGTGAGTGAGACGATCGCGGTGATGGGGATAAGTCCCGTCGGCACATCGATGGCCGTGGTCAGACGCCCGGCTGGGGTATTCAATGCCACCTCAAATCGTTCAACCATCACAATCCTCTGCCTTGTGCACCGATCGGCATCATAGAGAACAGTTCAATGGCCGGTCAACCGCACGACCCTGGCAGGATGCTGAAAAAGCCTGTCAGCGGCGTTCTCACATCGTTCAGGCCCTCAACGTACCTCAAGGGTACGCGCCGGGCCTTCGCTCGCTGCGGCCCTGCTGACAGTCATTTTGAGCATCCTGCGGGAGTATTCTCTTTTATCTTAGATGCATAGACTATCGAGAAGCTTTCGCGCGCTGGTCTTGCTCCCTCTCTGTTACAGTCGCATAATGTGGACAATGGAGAACAGCATGGCGTTGTCTGGTCATGTGGTGGGCTTGCTCAAAGAATATATACAGGACTTGGTCGAACAGGCGAAGCAGGAAGTGGCGACTCATGCCTCTTTTGGTTTTTCCGCTACGCCCTATGGGTCGGACCAGGCGCTGTCTGATTTGTTGGCGCTACTAGACGATCGTATCGAATCTGAAGGGATGCAAGTTGGATTGCCTGAGGGGTTTCTCCATCAGATGTGGGGGCTGTGTAACGATGCCCGGACTCAGGTGGCAGAACGCGTGTGGTTGGAAATCAACAGCAGTGACCAGGTACCGTCGAAGGACACAGTTCGAGAGTTGACGTATCGTGCGTTGCTGGCCGTTCTCGAAACCTCAGGCTAGCAGGATGCTCAAAAAGTCCGCCAGCGGCGTTCTCGCATCGCTCAGAGGTTCAACGTACCAAAGCGTACGCCTCACCTCTTCGTTCGCTGCGGCCTTGCTGGACGGCCTTTTTGAGCATCCTGCGGGTTTTCAGGTGCTGCCACCCTGCGTGAAGGAGCCCTGCGTATTTTGCAAAATTGAGTTGTTCAATATCCTGCTAGAGTTTCCCTGCCACCCAATAGATAACGAAGCCTACCACCTCAGTCACCGCTTCCCGGGTGTTTTGTAATGCGGTTTCGCTCGGCAAGATATCAAACAGGTCGACGTCTTCCCAGCTCTCTCGTGGCAGGTTCTGTGAGACATAGTCGCAGGGGGTGGCTGGCTGAACTCACGAGGAGAATCGACGCAGGCCCGAGCAGCCTCTTGGCTCCCGTCGCGTTCTCATAGGTGTTTCTGGCTTCTATATCGATCATAGTGGCGGACTCGGGAACGCCGAGGCGAACAGCCCATCGTTTCATTTCGACTGCTTCAGGGGGGCCTGTACCGAAGATCCTGGCATTTCCCCCCGTCAGTACCACGGTGGGGGCATGGCCCCGTTGGTAGAGATCCACACCACAGGTGGTTCGGTTTCTGGAAAGGGAAGACGGCTCGGTGGTTGGCCGAAGTGAGCCTTTCTCGTTGACGCCTCCCCCCAATACGACGATGGCATCGAAATGATCGGACGGTGTCAGCTGTGGAGGACGGTGCCAAGATTCGAACAAGCCGATCAGCGGGGTGGCGACCAATGGGCTGGATAGTGTCACGAGGAGAAGGAGAGAGCACAAGAGAAGTTTGCGCACCCACCGCAGGCGTGTCGGCGAGAACGGGAAGAGGGCCAAGACCGTTGCCATTCCGAGGAGCAGCACCACCCACGTGAGCGGGTAGAGGCCGTACTTGACGAACTTATACAGACCGAAGAAGAATGGTGTCAGTTCCATCGGCAGACCTCAATCGAATAGGGGGCATTGCCGATAGCATACATGGAGTGGTGCAAATGACCAAGCAGAAGGGGTGATGTGATGACACAAGGGCGTCGTTATTGGTTGATGAAATCTGAACCTCGCGTGTTTTCGATCGAGGATCTCGCTCAGTCTCCCAAACAGAGAACCTGTTGGGATGGGGTGCGGAACTATCAGGCGCGCAACTTCATGCGTGCAATGGCCGCCGGCGACCGCGTGCTTTTTTATCACAGTAACGCTGAGCCGCCTACTGTGGTGGGAGTTGCTGAAGTCGTGCGGACCGCCTATCCCGATGCGACACAGTTCGACAAGACCAGTCACCACTATGACCCAGCCAGCGCTCTCTCTGCTCCACGGTGGGACATGGTGGATATTCAGTATCGTCAGACATTCAAGACGAGTCTGTCACTCGACCAACTGAGGCAGGAACCCAAGCTGAAAGGCATGGTCTTGCTGCAAAGAGGCTCCCGCCTCTCGGTTCAGCCGGTGACAGAAGCCGAATGGACTGTGGTGCTGAAGTTAGCCGGGGCTAAGTAGGTTTCAGGAAACCTGCGTTCGCTCATGAGGGCTTTGCTGGTCTGCATGTTTGGGAGAAAAGGAAGGCACCATTGCAGGCTGCTCAAAAAGGCTGTCCAGTAAGACCGCAGCGAGTGAAGGGCCGGCGCGTACCCTTGAGGTACGTGGAGGGCCTGAACGATGCGAGAACGAAGCTGGCGGCCTTTTTCAGCAGCCTGCTACGTTTTGGCTTTACCGTTATCCAAATGCCGATGCTGCCAGTCGAGCCAGGCATGGCCAAGTTCGTGGGCCAGGATGTAGCGTCGCCTGGTCATGGGCAGGCGCTTACGAAGATAAATAGTTTTTGTGTCGTCATCCCAGATACCATCGGCATTCGGGTCCCGACGGTCCATGTCAGTATCGGACAGTTGACGCACTGAGATCCGGTATCCGAAAGGAAGTACGACTCGAGAAGGCATGCGTAACATCACTGTCGCTCCTGGTAGTCAATCAGGATAACACAAAGTCCGCATCTGCTTCACAGCATATATATTCCATAAAAACAATAAGTTGCATAATTTTTCGTTATTAAATCTGGCGCTTTCCTTGGCTTACCCACGTCGAAATGCCTGGCGTATTTTCGGTGGGGGCAGGCCTTAATCCGGTTCAGCGATGCCGGTATCTTATAAGTGACAGAGCGACTTTCGTCGGCGATCGGCGTGCGCGACCTCACCACTTGGTGCTGGCAATAAGATACCCATGGTGGTAAGCATGCGAACCATCGGAGTATTCGCGGGACACAATTGTCTATTGTCTCGCCGCACCTTGCCAGGACAGGAGTATAATAACGGCACATGAACCCTCCCTTGCATCGCGTGCTCGTTTTGGGCGCTGGAAAGATCGGATCTCTGGTTGCCTGCCTCTTATCAGAGAGCGGCGACTACGAGGTCTGTCTCGGTGACATCAGCCTCGATGCCTCCAAGCGGCTTGTCGAGGACCTTGGTCTCTCACGAGTCATGCCCCTGCTCCTTGATGTCCGACATCCCGACACCATCAGCGCATATTTGAAGGCGCATCGATTCGATGCGGTCCTATCGAGCCTCCCGTATTTTTGCAACCCCGTTGTCGCCGGATTGGCTCGGGAACACCGGCTTCATTATTTTGACCTGACGGAGGATGTCGAAGTCACCAATCAGGTCAAAGTCCTGAGTGCCGATTCGCCTCAAGCCTTTGTGCCTCAATGTGGTTTGGCCCCTGGGTTCATCAGTATCGCAGCGCACGATTTGATCACCCATTTCGATACAGTGGATACGGTCAAAATGCGGGTCGGCGCCTTGCCGGTTCACCCCAGTAATGCACTCAAGTATTCGCTGACCTGGTCCACCGATGGGTTGATCAACGAGTACGGCAACATCTGTTATGGAATCGAGGAGGGCGAGAAGGTGCCTCTCCTCCCCCTCGAAGGGTATGAGACGATCGAGGTGGATGGACTTTTGTACGAAGCGTTCAATACGTCAGGCGGATTGGGAACATTGGCAGATACCTATGCAGGGAAAGTCCGGACCATGAACTACAAGACGCTACGGTATCCAGGCCATTGCGAGAAAATTCATCTCCTCATGAAAGATCTTAAGCTGAACGAGGACCGTGAAACGCTCAAACGAATTCTCGAGCGAGCGGTTCCCCAGACACTGCAGGATGTCGTGCTGATCTATACCTCCGTCATGGGAATGCGGGGGGGCGCGTTGTTCGAAGAGAACTACGTGAAGAAGATCTATCCTCAATGTATTAAAAGGAAGCTGTGGTCTGCCATTCAAATGACTACCGCCTCGAGCCTCTGCGCCGTGGCTGACCTCGTGCTCGCCGCGCCTCAACTATACAGGGGGTTTATCACGCAGGAGTCGTTTCCGTTACAAGACGTGCTGAAGAATCGGTTTGGAGCCTGTTACCGATGATCTCTGCGGTGGAAATTCTCAAGGGATTAGGCTTGAGCGCCATCAATGCCGGTGGCAGCACCGGGACCCATTGGTGGGCTTCGAGCGAGAAGGCATCGTTGCTGGAGTCTATGAATCCGGCGACCGGCGAGACGATTGCGCACGTTCGCGCCTGTTCACTCGACGATTATGAGCGCATTGTGCGGGACTCCATTGCGGCATTTCAGCAATGGCGGCTCATTCCGGCTCCCAAGCGGGGAGAATTCGTCCGGTTACTGGGCGAATCGTTGCGAGAACATAAAGATTCGCTCGGCTCGTTGGTGTCTCTCGAAGTCGGCAAGATCAAAGCGGAGGGAGACGGCGAGGTTCAGGAAATGATCGATATGGCAGACTTTGCCGTGGGCCAGTCCCGCATGCTGTATGGCGCAACAATGCATTCCGAACGGGTGCAGCATCGGATGTCTGAGCAATGGCATCCGCTCGGACCTGTCGGGGTGATTACCGCCTTTAATTTTCCCGTCGCGGTGTGGGCCTGGAATGCGTTCCTGGCGGCGATTGCAGGAGATACGGTGGTATGGAAGCCATCGCCGAAGGCACCGCTCTGTGCAATTGCGGTGCAGCACCTCTGCAACCGCGTGATGGAGCAACAGGGCTATCGAGGAATCTTTTCTCTGATCGTGACGGCAGAACAGGCCGTCGCGGAGACGTTAGTTCAGGATCGCCGATTGCCGTTGATTTCGTTCACGGGGTCCGTGCCGGTCGGTCGAGTGGTGGCTTCTACCGTCGCCCAACGACTGGGGCGCACGCTGTTGGAATTGAGCGGGAACAATGCGATCATTGTGGATCAGACGGCGGATCTCTCCTTGGCGATTCGCGCCATCGTGTTCGGTGCAGTCGGCACCGCTGGCCAACGTTGCACGACGACCAGACGGCTGTTCGTCCACGAGTCTCGTTACGATGACGTAATTGCGAAGTTGCGCTCAGCCTATCGACAGGTACGTATCGGCAATCCATTGGAGCCTAGCGTGCTCCTGGGTCCGCTGATCGATCGACCAGCGGTCGAGGCCTATCGGAAGGCGATCGAGGAGGTGAAGCAGGCGGGAGGGGAAGTGCTCTACGGAGGGAAGGTGCTAGATCAGCCAGGCTATTTCGTGGAGCCGACTATTGTGAAAGCGGAGAATCATTGGCCCATCGTCCAGCGTGAAACCTTTGCGCCGATTCTCTATGTCATGCCCTTTAAGGAATTCGACGAGGCCATCGAGTTACAGAATGCGGTGCCACAAGGCTTGTCTTCCGCAATTTTTACGTCCGACGTGCGGAATAGCGAGCGGTTTACTTCTACTGCCGGCAGCGATTGTGGCATTGCCAATGTGAATATCGGGACGTCAGGGGCGGAAATTGGCGGTGCCTTTGGAGGTGAAAAAGAAACCGGCGGAGGGCGCGAAGCCGGTTCGGATGCCTGGAAAGTCTATATGCGGCGGCAGACGAACACGATCAACTGGGGTCAGGATTTGCCGCTGGCCCAGGGCATTCAGTTCGGCTCATAGCAGGCTGTTGAAAAAGTCCGCCAGCTTCGTTCTCGCGTCGCGCAGAGGCTCAACGTACAGCGAAGAGTACGCTTCGCCTCTTCGCTCACTGCGGCCTTGCTGGACGGCTTTTTTGAACAGCCTGCGGGATTGTGGGGGGACCGTCTGTGACCAATCGCACCCTACGTTTCACCAAGATCTGCCAGGATGCCCCGCTCGGAAGAGCGGGGAGGAATGGCAGCCCGTAGCGAAGCGTAGGCACAGTCCCTCTTGGTTTACAAGAGCCCCGCCTGGAAGGGCGGGGCTCTTTACTGAGTCCCGAATCGTTTCGCAAGACCCTGATAGTGCCCGTGCTTGAACAACAAGGAGCGTGGACTATGGAACAAGGCGTTGAGTTGGACGCATTGATTGCCAGAATGATCGAGAACTATGTGTCGCGCAATCGGGCAGCTACTTTGTTGCGCGACTTGCTGGATGCAGCAGGAGTCGGTTTCTACCCGGTGGCAGACCACCTCACGCTACGGACGCTTGACATCGATCGACGTGCAGAAGAATTTACAACGCTTGGATATGGGTACAGTGAAACGATCGAATATGGAGACTGGTACGCAAAAGTCTATCGGAAGGTTGGGTACCCGGCGCTCTTTGTGGATCAGGCCTACTCCGACGATCGGGGCCGTACCAGCATCATTCCCGGTTGGGTCAAGACGTTCGGCGATCAGGTCTTCCATCATGTGGCGGTGCGAGTGGAAGACATCGAGCAGGCGATTGAACGGCTGAAGGCTCAGGGGGTGGTCTTTACCGGTCAGATCGTCGGCGCCCGCGGTGGCCAGTTACGACAAACCTTCACGGCGCCGGAAATGGTGGACGGCCAGCCTTTTTCCGTATTGGAACTCGCCGAGCGCCACAGAGGGTACCAGGGTTTCTCGCCTCCACAGGCAGACAGTTTGATGAAATCCACCGTCGGTCGCTAGTCCCCGATCTGCATCTCTGCATACCA
The DNA here is from genome assembly GCA_038200685.1 of Nitrospirales bacterium. Classification (GTDB taxonomy): domain Bacteria; phylum Nitrospirota; class Nitrospiria; order Nitrospirales; family Nitrospiraceae; genus Palsa-1315. The sequence goes on along the minus strand of JBBRRN010000138.1, from coordinate 919 downwards.
CCCATCAAGATTGCTATGTCCAGGTGTCTGGGTTTATTGTTCTGAATCTTATTCCCATTTGATGTCTCAAACGGAACAGGAATATTTCGTAGGTTCCATGGGTGGAGCCTAGAATGGGCCATTACAACTAGAGGAGTATCTTATGAAGTCAAACACATATGCGATCGTTGGGGCCTTGGGCCTCGCCTTGTTGACCGGCTGTGCGGAAATGCAGGGGGGAGGCTCCAGTCCAGCGATGGCTGCGCCGAAGCCGGGGCCAGCTCAGGGGTACAACATCCACGTGATGGCGCCGCATAAGTTCGAAGACGGTACGGTCCATGGCCCCTATCACCACTACTGTAAGCCGGTCTCTACGGAAATTATCCAGTGTTTGCTTTTTGAATCCACCGATCCCAACGCCATCCTGACGGATGTAGAATATTTCGTCGCTAAGTCCGTGTCCCGCACGCAGGTGCCTCTTGAGACCTGGAACAAGTATTATCATGACCACGAAGTCGAGATTGCCACTGGTCGTGTGCAAGTATTGGATATGCCAGAAGCCCAGGCCAAGGAAATTGCTGCGATCGCTGCCAAGACTGACGGCATCATCTTCCATCTCTGGCCGGATGGAGCCAAGGCGCCGAACGGCATGGTTGGGCATCCGCAATCAGTCGGTCACAAGCTGAGAACAGAATAATTACCGTAGAAAGGCGTGTCGGCGGAGCGGACCACCCGCTCTGCCGGTGGTCTCATCCCATGAAACAATCTCCCCTCTTTGCCATTGCCTTCTCATTGGGTACGGTGTGGGCGTCCCCTGTCTGGAGCGCCGATCAGGAGATACTCAGGCCTCGTGTCCCGGCTGATCAAGTCGACGCTGCGAGGGCAATAAGCAATCCTTTGCCTGCTACGCCGAGCACTGTTGAGAATGGAAAAAAGATTT
>JBBRRN010000137.1:0-8566 GCA_038200685.1 Nitrospirales bacterium | reverse complement strand
AAGACACCGTCGGCCTGCACGACTTCCTACTGACGACGTGCAGCCAAGAGATGTTTGAAATCCTTTACAAGCACAAGGGTCACCAACCCAGCTGTTTCGAAAACCTGCTTAATTCGTTGAAAGAGTACGGCATATCAGGATGCCAGATCTCGACGACAGTCAACATCTTCATGAACGTCAAGGTCGATCAGCAGGGAAAGGTGACTGTCGGTGTGCCCATGTCAAAGTCGGGCGACTACATTGACCTGCGGGCCGAGATGGACATGGTGTGTGGCCTGACAGCCTGCTCTGCTGAAGGTTCGAACAACGGGCGCTTCAAGCCGATCGACTTCTCGATCCTTGGTTGACGCCCCACGGGCTGCTCGCTCTTGCCTGCATCGTCCTGCTTCGTGGCTCCCCCAGACCTTCCGGTATGCCTAGACTGCGTGATCACCTGACCGATCTATTCAATAAGACAGACGACATCTATTACGCATGGCACAAGCGGCAGGGCAGGGACTGGCGACTACCCTCGGGCCACACGGCAAGACGAACGGCGTCCCGGTGGCTTCTTTGCTCGTTATCGCATGGCCTCCTTATCCGAATTACTGAGCCGACCATCAAATAGTGCGTAGCGTGAGCTCAATAATCGCCTGTGTTGCCTGTAGAGATGCACTTTGAGAGAAGTTATACGCGCACACTTTGACGGTCTCATCAGTAATGTCAATTGTACCCATAGCATTAGTTGCTCTGTGACAGAGGAACGAACTTCGCCTTACATTCATCACAGACACCCCTCAAGGGTATCGCTGGCAGCGTCTGGGTCTCACTCTGTAAATGCCTTCTGTGCTTCCGACACTGTATGCACGCCATTTTTTGTGCTTTGTTGAGTCTTTGCCAGTCCCATAAATTTTTCCTCTCGTCCTCTGTTCCATGGCCGAACCCGTATTTGGCCACATCAAATAGCCGCGTGGTTCAGGTCGGCGCGCACATTGGCTCTACGTCATCGAGGTTGCCCAATGAATCGATGCGGCGCGCGTCGTGTCCGACCGAGAAAATATGTCTCATGCACATCGCCTGTTGAGACTCGGACACTCCTAGCCTACAAGAGCTCTTTAGGAATGTTGCCTCCGTTATCGGCGAGTTTCTGCAACACCGTCTTGTGCAGCCAGACATTCATCTGCGCCGAATCGCCCATTTTCTGAGCTGGTCGCCCCAATCAGTCGCCAGTTCTTTTCTGGCCACTAGACTGCTATCGAGGCCCAAGAGTTTCATCAGGTCCACGATTGAGGGCTTCCAATTTAGCTTCTCTTTATAAGCGGCCGCCAGCCCTTCCAGCTTTGCCACCACATCGACCCCCTTGGAACCAAGAGGAGCTGTGGGTGATGGCGCTGATGCCGCCTGCGGAGCCAGAGTAGCCTGTGGGGCAGAGGAAGGGGAAGGTGGCGATGGAGAAGCGGTGCCAATTCCCAGTTTTTCCATGATAGAGAACAGTCCCATGATAAATCCTTTTTGTAAGAGGAAAAATATAGAAGCCCTCGTCGACAAGCGACCCAAGTGCTTCACCGGTAGTCGCAGCTCTATTAACCGCCCAATGAGCAGGGAATGAACTAGGGGAAACACCAGTTATGGAAGCCATATCGTGCATGACACAGTGAGGACGCCCTCGTCGATGGATTTCTCGGCCGCGTGCTTGGGTGGTACGGAGAAGGCGATCCGGTCCTCATCCGGCTCATGGCGCTGCCGGAGAACGCTCACAATTCTATGTTTTCACTCTTAACAAAGGGGATGACCATGAAACTTATGCATATGTTCTCAGTCGGTGTGGCCATAGTCGGAATGACATATCTTGTGGGCTATGCATCTGCAGCCAACACAGCACCCGGCGATCCGATCATGGATTCTGTGCTTATGGCTCAGGGTACTGCCGCGCCCGGAGGAACAGGGAGCGGATCTTCAGGCGGATTGGGAAGCGGAAACACAGGCGCTGGAATGACGAGCGGAAGTACCGACCCCGGCAAGGGAACCCCGGGTACGTTTCCGGAAAAAGCGAGACCGGGGATGGGAATGGATACGGGACCGGGGGGAAACTCAGGATCTAGCGGCGGGAGGACTGGGACGAGTTCCGGGAGCCCCGGGTCCTCCACCGGCCCTACGGGCGGAAGCGGATCACCTGGCATGAGTGGTAGCGGGAGTGGTTCCAGCAGTGGCGCAGGAGGTGGAGGTAAGTAAGTTTAATGAAATGTACAAAGAGTAACGAGGCTAAGGAAAGCGGCATGGAAACGTCCCTACGGACGTGCTGCCGTGTCCTGCATTGGTCTTCTGGTTGGAGTGCTTTTGAAGAATAATGTTCCAAGTCACGTGGGGTTCATTCCCGATGGCAATCGCCGGTGGGCTGGGGAACACGGCCTGCCCAAAGAAGCCGGATATGTGTATGGCATCAACCCGGGCTTGCTGTTATTCGACCTCTGTAAAGAATCCGGGATCCAAGAAGTTTCCATCTATGGTTTTACTCAGGATAACAACAAGCGGCCTTCTATTCAGCAACAGGCTTTTAGGAACGCCTGCGTGACGTATGCGCTTGAGATTGCACGGCGTGGAGCGGCACTTCTGGTAGTCGGTGATGAGACTTCGACACAATTTCCCCTGGAATTACAGGAATTCCGGCATCGTCAAGGCGCTGGGATGAAGGTGAATCTCCTCGTCAACTATGGCTGGGAGTGGGACCTCGCCGGTCTGAAGAATGGCGGCCTCCGCTCAGGTCAAGTTTCACGCATGGATTTGATTGTGCGGTGGGGAGGAGGCCGCCGCTTGAGCGGTTTCCTCCCGGTGCAATCGGTGTATGCAGATTTTTATGTCAGAGACGAATATTGGCCGGACTTTGATCCGCAACATTTTGATCACGCCCTCGCCTGGTTCAAAACCCAGGATAAAACACTCGGCGGCTAGCAGCAGTTCACGCCCTCCCGAATCCATCGGAATGTAGCTTCATGGCTTCTCCTCTAACCCGGTATGCAGGGAAACGGGTTCCACCTGCTATCACCATGCGATCAGAAGACGGCCAAGAACGACTAGCCATGCAACGTTAAATATCATCGGCATCAATGCAGGCGTGAGGAATGCCAATTTTCGAAGGTGCGGCAGTCCCTGCATATCCGGATACAACTTGGTGGAATGATCGCCTGACGCCTTGACATGTTCGTGATCTTCATAGAGATGTCGAAGATAAGCAACGGACTTTAACGATGAAAGAATACCAGCATAGGCAAGCAACCCTGTAACAAGCGCAGTAGTCGGCAAAAGCCATAGGAATAGGGTCTGTTCTGCCTCGAAGACAGAATTTTTTGCCTCATGGGGGGCATTCAGCAGACCTACATACGCTCCAAAAAAAAGGCTTGCGTGAGGAGTGCCCAGAGAACTCTCTGGCTCACCAAGTCGTCCTCATTATCGATTTGGCCGCGGATTAACCCGTAGAGCTCCGCGAGGCTGAGTTCGCCATTTTTATCCACGCGAGCCCTTCTCCCGGTCTGCCTATTTCATAGGCTACCGGTTGTTTTCATGCAGATGAGCAGGCTATCGATTCAGCGCGTGAGAAGGCGCTCAAATGCATATTCATGCCAAGTTGCAGAAATCAAATATTTTTTATTTCTGAAGCGTCAGAGAACCGGCGCCTCTTCTCGGGTCCAGCCGAGAAGAGGGCCGGCCATTTGAGGTCAGTTACTTGCCGCTGGCCGGTGGCGCCTCCGCTCCCCCGCTACGTTTTTCCTCGCCCATCGGGCCAGCCGCATCACGGTCCCCAAAATTCTGGCCCTCGCGCGCTCCCTTGCGCGACTCATTTTTCCGCAAAGTCTGTAACTGTTGTTCTAGCGCCTGAATGTCCGGAGAAAGATCGGTCATCTTCGTCTGGAGCTGTTCCTTGGTTACATTAAGCACCACATTCCCTTGTTCCTTGTTCACCTTGAAGGAGCTCCAGGGATAGGCTTTCAATTGGCCGGTGTCGCCGATTGAAATCATGGCATACTCAATTCTCTTGGTCTCAGAATCCATAATGAGTTGTTCCAACTTGCCAATGTCCTCACCTTTGGGACTCTTCACGATGTCACCGATCATTTCACTATCGACCTCCACCTTCTTCCCACGGGCAACAGGCATGACTGTGTACTTGCTAGGGATACTACCTTGGCCTTTCGTGTTGGTGATATCCGTCTCGCCTGCCTTGGTCGCTCCCCGGGGTTCCGCCGACACGGTCTCGCCCGAAGATGAAGAATTGTCCGACTTCATTTCGGCATGTGAATATGTAACGAAAGAGAGGCAAATTAATCCCATTCCCATAAATATCACCGTTATCGTTTTCATAATTTAGTCTCCTTTGTGTGTGACGCGCAGGTTAGGGAACCACGACTGATAATAATGTCAAGATAAGCTATGGACAGGAAACCGTCTGGTCAATATTGCTCAGAGCGGTTAAATCAATCAGGGAACAGCGTAGCGCCTCTATCAGCCGCTCTGAATGAAATTGGAGCTGGCCTCACTGACAACGATGTCGGTGAAATCTTCTGTCGGAGAGTGTGGGTTGTGCGTGACACTGATTCCCGGCGCTAGAACCGGTCTCCCTTATACGACTTCACGAATCGTGTTTTCCACGACTGTTTTGACAATGTCCCAACCATCTTTTTGCCCTCGTGCGAGCGCCTTCGCGAATTGCCACGCTTGTTCAGTGGTAATCTTTCCGGGAAGTGGCGGCTCATTGGGATCCACGACAGCTTGAACAACCGCCGGACCAGGATGGTTGAAGGCTTCACGTAACACACTTTCCACCAGCTTTGGATCGTCGACGGTATAACCAGCCACTCCACAAGCCTTGGCAACGGCTTCAAAGTCGATCGGATGTAATTGCACGCCGAACTGGGGATTTCCCTCGAACGCAATCTGTTCCCACTTGATCATGCCCAACACATTATTTTTCATGATAATAACCTTCACGGGCAGATTGTATTTCGCCAGCGTGGCGAGTTCGCCCATCAGCATGGTGAGCCCACCGTCTCCGGTTATGCAGACAACTTGGCGACCCGGATGGGCCACCGCCGCGCCGATACTATAGGGGAGGCCGTTCCCCATTGAGGCCAGCGTTCCGGAAGCGGAAAACTGCATATCGCCTTTTATGTGGATATGACGGGCAGCCCACGTCGTCACGGTGCCGGTATCGCAGCAAATGATCGCGTCGTCATGCAGGAACTGGTTTACCTGACGGACGACCACCTGAGGTTTTAACGGTAGATCCATGCGTGTCCCTCGCTCCTCCATCAACGCATTCCATTGCGTCATCCGTGCTTGCGCCTGTTCCAAAAAACTGCGATCCTTCTTCAGCTGGATGAGCGGCAGCAAGGCTCGCAAGACATCACTGCACTGACCGACAAGGCCGACCTCAACCGGATAGCGAAGGCCCATTCTTGAGGGATCGATGTCGATCTGAATGGCCTTGGCTTGACCTGGCTTAGGATAGAATTCGAGGTAGGGAAAACTGCTGCCGGCGATAATCAGCGTATCACAGTCTTCCAATACTTCTTGCGACGGAGCGGTTCCAAGCAAACCGATTCCTCCGGTGGTGTAGGGACTATCATCAGGCACCACCGCTTTTCCCAACAGTGCCTTCACAATCGGTGCGCCCACTGCTTTAGCCAATTGTAAAATTTCATTGCGTGCGGTGAGACAGCCTTGCCCTGCTAGAATTGCTACGTTTGATCCGGCATTAATGATCTCTGCCGCATGTTCGACTAAGGCTCTCGACGGCAATGGCCGCGCATTGCTGGAGATATCGCCGCTATGCTTCGGAATGTTTGTGGAAGAGCGCGGTCCCTCAGTGGTCCATTTTTGGATGTCTTTAGGAATGGTAATATGAGCGACTGAACGGTGAGCAATGGCTGTTTTCATGGCTTCGTCTACCACGTTGAATACATGAGCCGTTCCCATGACCCGCTCGTTGTACGCCGCGACATCCATAAATACCTTGTCGAGGGACACGTCTTGTTGATAACGCGTTCCAATAAGGTCATGAAAAGTGTGGCCGGTGATGGCGAGGACGGGCTGACCATCGAATTTGGCGTCATAGAGACCGTTCAACAGATGAAGCCCGCCAGGTCCAGACGTCGCGAGACACACCCCAAGTTTGTGCGCATATTTTGCATAGCCACAGGCAGCGAAGGCGGCCGTTTCCTCATGTCGGACTTGGATGACTGTAATTGCGTCTCGATGGATGCGCAGGGCTTCATAAATACCGTTAATGCCGTCCCCAGGAAGACTGAAAATAGTATCGACGCCCCAATCGATTAGTCGTTCGACCAGTATGTCCGCAACTGTCTTGCCCATTATTTACTCCATAGGTAGAAGACAAAACCCATACATTGATGCAGAAGGCGAACGCAAGAGTGATGGCCAAAGTATGCCCATGAGCCGACCCATGGTCTGTTAATTTATTGAAGCTCGAAGGGAGCTGGTGTAATGACCATTGGGAGGGGGCTCAGTTGCTGGAAACGGCTGTGCGTGAGGAATTTCGATCCTGAGTAATACGTGGATTGGGCCATCCTTGAGGATTGGCCCAATCTCAGCAACCTAAACTACCGCCCCATCGCATCCTAGAACCTACATCTTCCGGGATGGACAATTCTTCCGTGGCCGGGGCCTCCAACTTGACACCGACCTTGATGTTGCCATCCAGCTAGAGCGATAAGCGCAGACCATGCTCATCCCGAGGATTCTCCGATCAATATCTACTTTCCGCAGCTAATTTTCATGGATTCGATGTCGTTCGCCATGTCGAGCTTGCCAAGATTCGGAACACGCTGGCCTGGCGCGAAGGTGATCTCTGTGCCTTTGAAATCCTTGTCTTCATAGGCATGGACTGAGGCGTTGGAACCAACGATGACGCTCTCGATGTCATTGGCCCAATCCTTGCCCTCAAGATTTTTCATAGTCGCAACCTCTTTTGGCCCTTGAATTTTCACATGAGGATCATTGGCATCAAAGTTATCGTCTTCAAAAATTTCGATCCAACAATTCTTATCGACCAGCTGCAACTCCATGTCCGCGGCATGGACAGACAGCGCTCCCATGGCGATCACTCCACACGCGATGAACAATTTGAACAGCAACATAGACCTCCTATTCAAGAGAATCATCATTTAACGAGCACAGACATCATCCCTGCAAACTTTGTACTGAGAATGCTCTCTCACCAGTGCCTGACTCCTACTATTAACTATCGGCTCATCGATCTTTCCTGTTGCTGGTCAATGTGGCCAGCATACTTTCCGCCGTTCGCTGGTCAGAGGCAAAGAGGCGAGAATATTGTTTCTGTGAGAGACTCCTAAACTCGTCCTGTTCACCGGCAGGAATTTTCATCAAGACGGCCAACGACCTGAGGTATTCTCCATTGCCACGCGCGATGTCCTGTTCCAGATTCTCGAACGCAACTGCGGCAAACAGACGCGCCTTTTGGCTTTCCTGTATGACGCCGTCGGCGTTCATCCAATCCCCCGGGCTTGTGCTCGACGTGAATTTGGCGAACGTGTCGACCGTGGCCTTGGAGGTATTACAGGCAGACACGAGAAGCCCGACGCTCGCCAGTAGCAATGCACCGATGAGGCCTTTCACTGTTATGATACTCATGAGAACCCTCCTCGTGTTTGAATCCTACGTATTACGAGTAGAACAACCCTTCAGTTGCCTCGGGAAATGGATTGGGGCCAGCTCTCATGCCGGCCCTAATCCCTAGATCTTGAGATCGTACGTTCGAATCCCCGAATTACATCTTGGGTTTTGCTTGTTTAATAGATGATGCATGGCCCTTGTCCGTGGCCTGGGCCTCGATCTTGTCCCCCGCCTTGAAGGTGCCGTCCAGCTGGGAGGTTTTGTCGACATGCAAACGGACTTCCTTGCCGGCCATATCCTTCACCACGTAATACTCCCCATCGATTTTTAGTAGGTCTCCTTTAACCGTCTGGGAGCTTGGCTCGGCCATGTCACCAGCCGCGAAAGAGAGAGATGCCATTCCGAAACCCAGCACCATTGCGAACATGAGCGGAACCATGAGCTTTTTCATGACGAATCTCCTTGTAATTAATTATGTTGAATATAAATGAAGTGATTCGTTCATTTTGATCCAAAATGAACGAATCACTTCGCAGGGCCTCTTACGTGAATGCATCCACTCAGTGAGGCTATTGTCCCTTCCCTATGGGTTTCGGCGTCGGCTTCTCATGCCACTGGTCCGCCCATTTCATAAGGTCTTCCTTTTTATCGCCATACCGTTCCTGAGCTTTGCCGACAAACTTGTCGTAATTGCCTTCGATCTGCTTCAAGTCATCATCAGTGAACTTCCCATATTTCTCTTTCAGATCCCCTTTGAACTGCATCCATTTTCCCTTGAGTTGCTCTGCATTCATGATGGCTCCTCCCGTGTTCGATATGATGTCTCCGTTATCTATCGATCTGGCCTGGTCATCCCCCTCTCGCTCGTGCTCACCAAATGGCGAGCAGCCCACCAGCCGTCTGGTCAGAATTACTCCGTGTAAATGTTTAGTTACCGTTT
>JBBRRN010000136.1:0-8567 GCA_038200685.1 Nitrospirales bacterium | reverse complement strand
GGCTTGGGGTCGACGCCATCGCTCTGACTGACGTAACCCACGACTGCTGCAATGCCACGACAGTGACGGACGACTTCCTGAAGGGCACGGCGGTTGTCAGCGACAAAACGTGGTTTGAGCAGGAGATCTTCTGGTGGATAACCGGTGATCGCCAATTCCGGGAACGCGACAAGATCAGCCTTCGCCTTCTTCGCCTCGCGCAGCCAGGCCGTGATCCGGCGGACGTTCCCGGCAATGTCACCGACCGTCGGATTCATCTGCACCATGGCGATACGAAAGGTGCGCATAGGAGTTTATAGCATACATAGGCTGAAGGCTGAAGTTCTGATCCGATCTTCCAAAGCCTTCAGCCTTTCCCGCAAGTCTCGCCCATCGCGCACGTCGCACTGACTCAATGCTTCCGCAAGATCACAGGAGGCCTTGCCGGCCCAAAGAACTTCAAGAACGGCGGCTGTCGGCAGGGCCGTGGCTTCGGGTACCTCTTCTTACCTGCCCCCGCTAAAATCTTGTTGCGGGAAGGAATATACTTAACGTATGCTCGCAAATCCGACAAGCCTGAATTTCCTGCGATAACGGGTTCACGCCAGGAGGGCATCATGGCGACCGTGGCGTTGCAGAACCGCCTTCAAGATCATCCGACTCTCGGATTCGTTGACTGGGTGCTCCGTGGAATCGGACAGGTCGTCTTCCAGAACAACCCGATCTCCGGTGCGGTCATCTTAGCCGGCATCTTCTACAACTCCTGGATTTACGGCACGGTCTGCCTGGCTGGGACCATCATTAGCACGCTGACTGCCCTCTTGTGGAGAGCCGACAAGGGGATGATCAAGGATGGCCTGTTCGGATTCAATGGCGCGCTCATCGCCATAGCCTTGGTCGCGTATACGAGCCCGAACTTCACGACGGGCAACATACCCAATGCCCACCTCTGCCTCTATATTGTGCTCTGCGCAATCTTCAGCACACTAATCATCCCGGCTTTCGGTGCCATTCTGGGCCCGCACAAGGTCCCTGGCCTCACTATGCCGTTCGTGTTAGGTACCTGGCTCTTCCTCGGTGCATTGCTCCAGTTCGCCACCATTGATGTGTCCAACGCCCTCAAGCCGACCTCGCCATCGGACTTCAGCGGACCGAGCCCTGTGTATACCTTAGAGACCTGGTTTCATGGCATCACCGAAGGCATCGCGGAGATTTTTTTCCAGGACAACTGGGTCACAGGCGTAATTATTCTCATTGGAATTGCCATTAATACGCGGATCGGGGCACTCATGGCACTCATGGGATCGACCCTGGCCGTCGGCACTGCGGTGTTCTATGGCGGCCATGATGAAGCAATCCGCGACGGTCTGTTTGGCTATAATGCGGCGCTCACCGCGATGGCTCTAGGAGGATTCTTTTTGGTGCTGAATGTGCCGGGCTTTATCTACACGGTGATCGGCGTATTGGTCACCGTGCGAGTTTGGGCTTCGCTGGGCATTTTCATGGAACCGTCGGGGATGCCGGTCTTAACATCCGCATTCGTCTTCGTCACCTGGTTGATGCTCTTGGCGAAAAACGGCTTCCCTGCCCTGATCCCGGTGGCACCGGCTGATGCCACAACGCCAGAAGACAACCTTCGCCGGTACCTGGCGAGTCACAAGAAGTAGGTGTCGAAGAAATCGTTTCTCGTCACGTTGGCCGCCCTGTAACCGGGCACTGCTGCAAAGGAGTATGCCATGCATCTGACACCGAGAGAGTTGGACAAATTGTTGATCTATATGATGGCCGAGGTCGCGCTGAAGCGAAAAGCGAAGGGCTTGAAGCTGAATCATCCCGAAGCTGTAGCGGTGATTACAGCCTCAGCGTTGGACGGGGCGCGAGAAGGGAAAACCTTGGAGCAGGTGATGAAGGAAGCCCGGGCCACATTGACACGGAACGACGTCATGGAAGGCGTGGCGGAAATGATCCCGCTGGTCCAGCTGGAAGCGGTCTTTACGGATGGCAGCCGCCTGGTGACCGTTCACGGGCCGATCCAGTAACTTGACGGGCCTTGCTCAACGGACGTGGAACCCAAACAGAGGGAGTAAAACATGGCGACTCAAAAACCACCCACAGCGGCGAAGACACCCGTCGGCGGCTACGTCTTGTCCGACACACCCATCGAAATTAATGCGGGGCGGCCCACCGTCAAACTCAAGGTACGCAACACCGGTGACCGCCCCATTCAAGTCGGTTCCCATTTTCATTTCTTTGAGGTCAATCGTGCCCTGGAATTTGACCGGAAGGCGGCGTTTGGCCAGCGCCTGGATATTCCGGCGTCGACAGGCTTGCGCTTCGAGCCGGGTGACGAGAAGGAAGTGACGCTGGTTCCATTCGGAGGCAAGCAACGCATCTACGGGTTCAACAACCTGGTAGACGGCTGGACCGGAATCGGCCCCACGCCTGGCTATCGGCCGAATCTCGACAAAGGGTTGGAACGCGCCGGCGAACGTGGGTTCAAGTCCAAGGCTAAAAAACCATAGTGAGATAAACCGGCACGAGACACTATGTGGCCAAGAGGGCCAAGAAAGAGAGTACGCCTATGTCACACATATCTCGCAAGGAAAACGCGAGCCTGTTCGGCCCGACCGTTGGAGACAAAATTCGTCTGGGTGACACCGACCTCTACATCGAGATCGAGAAGGATCTGCGCGTGTACGGTGATGAAGCCATCTATGGCGGCGGCAAAACGTTGCGCGACGGCATGGGGATGGATAACCAACTCACAAGCGAGGGCGGCGCCCTCGACCTGGTCATCACCAACGTCACGGTGGTGGACCCACTCCTCGGCGTCATCAAAGCCGACGTCGGCATCAAGGACGGCAAGATCGTGGGCGTCGGCAAGGCCGGCAATCCCGGCACCATGGACGGCGTGACCCCAGGACTCACGGTCGGCCCGGCCACGGATGCGATCACCGGTGAACACTTGATCCTGACACCGGCCGGCAACGACGGGCACATCCATCTCATTTCACCACAGCAGGTATTCGCAGCCCTGAGTAACGGCGTCACCACCTTTTTCGGTGGCGGCATCGGGCCGACCGACGGCACGAACGGCACGACCATCACCTCCGGGCGTTGGAACATTGAGATGATGCTCCGGGCAGTCGAAGGGCTGCCTATCAATTTCGGATTTCTCGGTAAGGGCAACTGCTCGGGTAAAGCGCCTCTGGTCGAACAGGTCCTGGCAGGCGCCGCAGGCTTCAAGATTCACGAAGATTGGGGCACCACCCCCTCGAACATTCGGGCCAGTCTCTCGGTCGCCGACGACATGGATGTGCAGGTCTGTATCCACACTGACACGCTCAACGAGGGCGGTTTTGTCGAAGATACCATCGCGGCGTTTGAAGGTCGCACGATCCACACCTACCACACGGAAGGCGCCGGCGGCGGTCACGCACCCGACATCATCAAGGTGGCGGGCGAACTCAACGTGCTGCCCAGCTCCACGAACCCGACGCTGCCCTACGGGATCAACACCATGGCGGAATTGTTCGACATGATCATGGTCTGCCACAATCTGAATCCCAAAGTGCCGTCGGACGTGGCGTTCGCGGAGAGCCGGGTCCGCCCCGAAACCATCGCCGCTGAGAATGTGCTTCACGACATGGGTGTGATCTCCATGTTCTCGAGCGACTCGCAGGCCATGGGCCGGGTCGGTGAGAACTGGTTGCGCGCAATCCAGACAGCGGATGCGATGAAGAAAGGCCTCGGCAAGTTACCGGAGGATTCACCGAACAACGATAACTTCCGCGTCCTGCGTTATGTTGCGAAAGTGACCATCAATCCGGCAATCACCCAGGGCATTTCGCATATCCTCGGCTCGATCACTCCTGGGAAAATGGCGGACCTTGTCCTGTGGGAACCGGCCATGTTCGGCGCCAAGCCGAAGATGGTTATTAAAGGCGGCTTGATCAACTGGTCGATCATGGGGGATCCGAACGCGTCGTTGCCGACACCCCAGCCGGTTATCTACCGACCGATGTTCGGCGCGTTCGGGCGGGCCCTGCCCGAGACCTGCATCAGCTTTGTCTCACGTGCCGCCTATGACAACGGCATCGCGGAGAAGCTGGACCTCAAACGCAAGGTCATGCCTGTCTATGGCACACGCACGATTACGAAGCGGGACATGGTCCGCAATGGATTGACGCCAAAAATCGAGGTGAATCCCGAGACCTTTGCCGTCAAGGTGGACGGGGTCCACGCCACGGTCAAACCGGCCGAGTCCATCTCTCTGAACCAGCTCTACTTTTTTAGCTAAGAGACCTTCACGCAGGATGCGAGGGAAGTCAGTTGCGAGTGGGGACACACGGTGAGCGACAGTGTGTCCCCGCCCACCTCCATCCCCGCAAGTTGATTTGCGGAACAGGAGCATTTCATAATAGCCGCGCTATGCTCATCATTGAAACCATCGCCGGCAACATTCACGAAACCGCCTGGAAAACGCGCCTGGAGCACGCGACGCTGGATTGGCTGGCGCTCGACCAGTGGGAAGCGCAAAAGAGCCGACTGCGGAAGTTGAGTCAGAACGGCATTGATCTGGCCATATCGTTGCCACGCGGCATCCTCCTGCGCGATGGAGACGTGCTGATGTGGGACGAGGCGCGACAGGCCGCCATCGTCGCCCGAGTCACCCTCAAGGAAGTGATGGTGGTCGAGTTGGGCGCATTACAGACACAGACCCCGGAAGTATTTGTTCGTACCTGTGTGGAGCTAGGCCATGCCCTGGGCAACCAGCATTGGCCTGCCGTCATCAAAGGAAATCGAGTGTATATTCCGCTCACGGTGGACAAAAAAGTTATGGCCTCTGTGATGAAGACGCACGCCTTTCGTGGGATCACCTATGGCTTTGTTCCTGGGTCCGAAGTCATTCCGTACCTCGCGCCCCATGAGTCCCGGCGCCTGTTTGGCGGGGCCGAAGGTCCGGTGCATTCCCATGTGGAGGAACAGGATCATCCACATGACCACGCTCACCCGCACGATCATGTCCATTAGGATCAAAAGCCTCCCTGCCTCGCCGGAGCATTCTCCGTCAATTCCTGAGCTGATTGGAAAACCCACTCCAGAGGTCAACGGGGAATCGAACCACACCCCGTCTTCAATCATCCGATCCGGGGATCGTCAGCCGAACATCACCGAATTGATGCGCGTCCTGCAATTTGGCGACTCGGTGCTGCCGGTCGGTGCCTTTTCATTTTCCAACGGACTCGAATCCGCGATTCAACAACGTCTTGTTCACGATAGGGAGACGCTGCGCCAATTCGTCATGACCGCAACCCGCCAGTCAGCCTCCGCTGATGCCATTGCCCTGCTGGTGGCGCACCGGGCAGCGTGTGCGCACGATATGACCGGCGTGCTGCGAGCCGATACCGCCCTCTTCAACCGCAAGATGAACGAAGAGATGCGAACCATGACCGTGCGCATGGGAAAGAAGCTCGGCGAGCTGTCGAACCGCCTGATCCATACGCCGCTTCTGATGGACTGGCTGGGGCACATCGAACGCAAGGAAACCCCCGGCACCTATCCGGTCGGTCTGGGCCTTCTGTTCGCCGGACTCGGCCTGCCCGAACACGATGCTTTTGCCGTGCATCAGTACGGCACGGCAAGCATGATTCTGAGCGCGTCGTTGCGGCTTATGAAGATTCATCACTTCGACGCGCAAACCATTCTCCTCGAAGTCAACACGTCCGCGGAAGCCGAGTACGCGCGCGTCTCGGGGGCCACGCTCGACGAGATGGCGGCGTTCTCGCCCTCGCTCGACATCATGGCTGCCGCGCATGTGAAGGCGCACGTACGAATGTTCATGAACTGACTCACCGGGGCACTGCATGAAGAAAATTACACGAATCGGCGTTGGCGGCCCGGTAGGTTCCGGCAAAACCGCAATCATCGAGGCCATCACACCCATCTTCGTCAAGATGGGTGTGAAAATCTTAATTATCACCAACGATATCGTCACCACGGAAGATGCCAAGCACGTCCAGCGCACCTTGAAAGGCATCTTACTCGAAGAGCGGATTATCGGCGTGGAGACCGGGGCCTGCCCGCACACAGCCGTGCGCGAAGATCCCAGCATGAATCTCGCCGCGGTGGAAGATATGGAATCCCGCTTTCCCGACAGCGATTTCGTGCTCATTGAGAGCGGCGGCGACAACCTCACCCTGACCTTCAGTCCTGCGCTGGTGGATTTCTTT
The DNA here is from genome assembly GCA_038200685.1 of Nitrospirales bacterium. Taxonomy (GTDB): domain Bacteria; phylum Nitrospirota; class Nitrospiria; order Nitrospirales; family Nitrospiraceae; genus Palsa-1315. The sequence goes on along the minus strand of JBBRRN010000136.1, from coordinate 2,355 downwards.
ATTTACGTGATCGATGTCGCGGCGGGCGACAAGATTCCGCGGAAGAATGGTCCGGGGATCTCCCAGTCGGACATCCTGGTCATCAACAAGACCGACCTCGCCCCCTACGTGGGCGCGAGCCTGGAAGTAATGGAGAAGGATTCTAAAATGATGCGTGGCGATAAGCCCTTCGTTTTCACCAATTGCAAGACGGGCGAAGGCATTATGGACCTGGTCACACTCATCCAGCAGAATGTGCTGTTCGACATGACATTCAACCAGACGCACGTATGACCGCTTCTCATCAACCGCCGGAACTTGCTCCGTTTCAGGATGAGCCGGGGCAACTGCCCAGCGGTGTTGTGGGCAAGAATGCGTTCCTGCATCTCGGTTTTGAGCGGCGCGGGGAACGCACCGTGCTGGCGCATCTGGATCGCCGCGCCCCGCTCCTGGTTCAGCAGGCGTTGTACTGGGACGAGGCGCTGCCAGACCTGCCTTGCGTCTTTATCATCACAACCACGGGCTGCATCCTGCAGGGCGACCGGTTCAACGTTGAAATCGACCTCGCGCCCGATACGCGTGCTCACGTCACGACGCAAGCCGCCACAAAAATCCACTCGATGGATGCCAACTATGCGGCCCAAACCCAGAGCATCGTGTTGGGAGAGAATGCGTATCTCGAGTACCTGCCTGACCCGATCATCCCCCACGCGCATGCCCGTTTCATCACCACCACGCACATGAGTGTACCCCCCCGCGCCACGCTGCTCTACTCCGAGATCATGATGGGGGGGCGTAAATATCACGGCGAGGGGGAACTGTTTCAATACGACGTCTTTTCTTCTACCGTGCGAGCCCAACGGCCCGATGGCACCGAGTTGTTCACAGAGAAGTTTGTCATCGAGCCGCACGTGCACAACGTGCGGCAGGTGGGAGTCATGGGCACGTTCGACGTGTTCGCCAACGTCGTATTGCTCACACCACGGCATCACGCGGACAAGATCTTCAGCCAGGTCCCTGCAGCCGTGAACCTGGAAGAACAGTGGGCTGCCGGCGCGTCGCGACTACCCAACGACGCCGGGTTGGTCTTTAAAGTTCTTGCTCAGGAGTCTGAGCCGGTCCAGGCCAAGGTGCGCGAGTTTTGGTCTATTGTCCGCCAAACGGTGACCGGAGCACCGGTACTCCAAAAATTCGTGTGGCGCTGACCTCGCCCCTCCCTTCTCTTTTCTATTCCGCTCAAGAGATCAGGAAAGTAGTATGCCCGGGATGGCTAGGGTGGGCTCTACTGCGCGCATCGAACGATATATATACTCCCTCCAAGCTTGCTTGTTCTCTCCTTAAGTATGGGGGCTGATCGATCTTCTATTGCGCGCGTCCAACGAGGGCTTTCTGAGGCCGCGCGTTGCGCGAGCACAGAAGATTATCAGGCTCCATCCCTTCCTCTGTTCTGCGAGCAAGGAGCCCACCCTAGCCGTCCCGCGCCCCCGCTACAAATGCTGCTTCACCATATCCGCGCTCAACTCATCGCATTTGCCCGTCGCCACCACCACCGCCCCTTTGGTCAGCGTTATCCGGCTGATCGCGTTACTGCCCAGCTTGGCCGCCAACCCTCGGGCCACCCGGCTGCCTAGCATGGGGTGTGCCAGCTTCTCCCTCTTGAGTGTGAGTCCCAGCCGACCTCCCACCGTGGCCGCCAACCCTCGGGCCACCCGGCTGCCGTGCATGAGGTTTGCCAGCTTTTCCCACTGTACCCGTAGCCGGCTCCCCACCTTTCCCACCTTGCCCGCCTACCCTCGGACCACCCGGCTGCCTCTCAGAAGTTCCGTCCGCCGCTACTGCCTGTGCCGCATTAGACAGGCCAAGACACAGCAGGAACCCACAAGACATGAGACCGATGACTTTTGGAGTTGATATCATGAGCGCCTCCTCGGTTAAGTGTTATCCTGACCACCCCTCCTCTCCCTTTGTTCCCCCACATGGCGGTCAAGAGATGAAGGGCCAGGGGACAGGAGTGTTCTCGATGTGCGCAACCTTCTCACCCGCCCACCCACTGGCACGCCGAGACATGCCATCAGCCCAGGCGAGGGCCTTCCCAGGCTGCGCATTGCGCGAGCAGGAGAGTCTCCCCGCCCCCTTGGCCTGAAATCACACCGTCAAATACTGCTTCACCTGTTCCGCGCTCAACTCAGTACTTTTGCCCGACACCACCACCGCCCCTTTGGCCATCACCACATACTTCTCTGCCAAACGAGCGGCAAAATGAAGCCCCTGCTCAACCAACAAAATGGCAAAACGGCGCTGATTTTTGAATCCTATGATCACGTCTTCGATTTGGTCCACGATCGAAGGCTGAATGCCTTCGGTCGGCTCATCGAG
>JBBRRN010000135.1:0-8624 GCA_038200685.1 Nitrospirales bacterium | reverse complement strand
TGGATCCTGCTCGATTGCTGTCCCGAGAAGCGCAAGACGCTGCCGTACCGGATTCGTCGGTACACGCCACGACAGCGGCGAATTCGTTGACTCCATACGTTGAGGCCCTAGAATCGAAAGCGCCGGAACGCTTGCTTCTTTTAATCGACGACTCTTTGAGTATTCGGAAGTTCGTGGGTCGGATGCTGGAATCGGCCGGGTACGTTGTCCACACCGCGGTGGATGGAGAAGAAGGTCTTCGTAAGGCATCTGCGGAACGCTATCGGCTGATTATCACCGATCTTGAGATGCCAAAGCTCAATGGGTACGAAGTCATTCAAGGGCTGCGAAGCCGGGAGCAAACGCAGCAGACACCGGTCATTGTCATGACGACGAGGGCTGGTGATAAGCACCGTCAAATGGCACTCAATATCGGAGCGAGTTCCTATATTGCCAAGCCAGTCGAAGAACGCGCTTTGATCCAAGAAGTTGAACGCTGGATAGGCAAAGAAGTGGTTGTGCGTCGATAAGGATCCCTTGCGCGCGATCCTGACAAGAGGCCATGGCTCCGGTCAGTCGAAGAGGATGTATCGAGAATGAGTTTGCGAGGCCGTCACAATTCAGCAGGCACGTTGGTGGAGGCGGCCAGTTTTTTGGTCGTCCGTCTTGGAGTGAACTATTTCGCTCTACCCGCAACTGGAGTGCGGGGGGTTCTGACGCAAGAAGAAACCGGCCATGAAGAAGCCGTCACAGCAGCGGGCACCGTCTATCAACCAGTAGATCTTGCACAACGGCTTTCGGTGGTTGCTAAATTGTGCGGTCCCGAGAGGAGGACGGTGTTGTACTCAACCGGGCATTCCCAGGGCGCGATTGGGGTTGAGCAGGTGGTGGGTTTGATAGACATCGAACGGAAGGACTGTCTTCCGTTGCCGTCACAGTTTCAAAAGGATGAGCGAGACTGGTTTGGAGGGATGCTGCTGCATCAGGATCAGTTGGTGTTGATCCTGAACCTATCATGGGTGTTGGGAGAGCTGTCCGGCGGCGCATCTGTACCTGTCAGGCTGGCGGAACAGCTGGTTGAGGCAACTTCTGCATCGGTTGGTGGGGCGTGCTGAGGGCCGCGCGTGGACAACACCAAGCTCTGAGGGCGAAACGGCTGTGGAATGTCGTGGTGTTTTCCGTCGGTGGAGTGAAGCTGGCCGCACGGACTGAAGATGTGGAGGGGGTGTCGTCTTGGGCTGAGACTATTCCGGTACCGAGTCGGACTCCTTTCGTGCAAGCCATGCTGAAGCGGGATAATCATGTGATGCCGGTCTACGATTTGGCGGCCAGACTGAATCGCGTCGTGCAAGGAGAGCCGTTGCTGTGCTTGGTTGCACGCCATCTCGACGGGCCAATGGCCATCTGTATCGATGCCGCGATGCCGTCTCTCCAGGCAGTGAATCCGGCATCGATTCGCCCGAACAGCAGTGGGGACATTGAATCACTGGGGTTGGTCACGATTGGCGCACAGGATGTGGCTATCGTGGCGTTGCAGCGACTCGGTCGATGAAGACAGGACGTGGTCAGCAGTTAAAGGAATTCAGGGAAGGAATCTGCCATGCCGAACGTGTTGATTGCCGACGACAGTATTGCGGTCAGAAAAGTTGCCGAACGGTTGCTGACTGAGGCTGGACTTGGAGTCATTCTTGTTGCGAATGGAGAGGAAGCATTAGCCTATTTGGCCAAAGAGACGCCTGACCTGGTCGTATCCGACGTGATCATGCCGGATAAAAGCGGCTATGAGGTGTGTGCCTTCGTGCGTGCACAGCGGACGCTCGCGAACACGCCGGTGCTCTTGATCTCAGGTATCGTAAACGATGAAGTGACAAAGCAGGCTGAATTTTGTCAGGCCGACGGAGTATTGAAGAAACCGTTCCAAGGTACGTCGCTGAAGGATCGTGTGCTCGTTTTGTTGGCCAAGCGGCAGAGCGCTGCCGCGCCTGTTGTGAAGAGTGTCGGCCAGGCAGCTGTGCCCATCGATCAGAATCTAAGCGCGCGTGTGAGCGATGAACAATTAGAAATCTATCGTCAGGCAGTCGCACGATTGAAGCCCTTGGAGGAAGAGATTCTAGCTGAACGAGATCGCGCAACACGGAGTATGCAGCGAGTGGCAGAGCTCGAGCAACAGCTTGGTCGTGCTCAAGAGATTGAGTTGATGTTAGCAAGGGAACGGGAGCAGACTGCCCAGCTGAAGAAGGAACTTGCAGCGACCGATGGTATCAAGGCGCAGGTGCAGGAACTTGAGTCCGCACTCAAGGCCGAACGAGAACGGGCGGCTGAGGTTAAGGGCCAAGCGTCTCTTGCTGAGGGTTTAAGCGGGCACGTGAGAGAACTAGAGGCCGCTCTTACGATAGAACGAGAGAACAGCGCCCAGCAGGCCGCGCGCATCACTGAGCTGCAGAAGGATGTGAGTCATGTTCAAGAGCTGGAAGCGACGCTGAATGTCGAGCGCCAAGCCGCCACTCAACTGGTTGAACAAATAACCGAGATGGAGAAGACGGTGACTCGGTCTCAGGTATTGGCGCAGCAGCTTGCGCAGGAGCAGGCATGCACGAGCGACTTGACTCGTCGTCTGACTGAAAGTGAGCAAATTGTTTCACGAGTCAACACGTTGGAGCAGGCCCTTGCTGCTGAGCAGGAAAAAAATAATGGGCTTGCCGTGCGTCTCTCTGAAGCTGAGCGTATGTCACAGACAATTTCTGAGAGTGAGGCATTGCTTCAGACGGAACGAGAACGAAATAGCCTGCTGATGAAACATGTATCTGAATCTGAGCAAGCGGCCGAGCAAGCTACCAAGCGGTTTGAAGAGATGGCGATCAAGCTGGGGGAGATCGCGGGGTTGGCCGCTCAGCTTGGAAACGGAAAACGACGGTCTTGATCCCGTTCTATCTCTTTTACGAATCGTCACTGTCGTGAAGGACTGATGTCATGGCTGCCGGCACCCTGGACGATTTTCAAAAAGAGTTGGTCGAACTGTTCGTCCAGGAGGCACATGAATGGCTCCAGAATATTCATGTCGCGCTCGATGAGTTGCAACAGAATCCAGTGCCGGAGCGACATGCCAAGCTGATTGGGGCGATTTCTGCTGGAGTGACGAATCTCGGAGGATCGGCTGCCACGATCAATCTCCTAGACATTGAGAAAGCCAGTTTCGAAGCAATTCCTTTTATCGAGGCCCTCGAGGACCCACACAAACAATTCTCTGCTCAAGATTTTCTTGCCCTCTGTAAGCAACTGGGACAGATCCACACTGCATTGACTCGTGCAACAGGCTTCTCCTTTGAAGAGGATGGACCCAGTGCGGTAAGCGAGGTAGTAGGTGAGAGTCTTACTCCTGGGGAGTTTCTACTCACGCTTCAAGAACTGCAAAAAAAACAGCCTGCGATTATTACGTCCGGGCACAACCTTATCCGCAGCCTGATCGAGCAAATAGAGGGACAGGTTCAAGCCGGTGTGGGACGTATCGATACCACTGCCATTCAAGGATATCTTGTTCGAGTGTCCGACGCAGAAGAGTCATTCTTGCAGGCGATCGACCAGCGAGTGCCTGAAATTTTACGAACGATGTGTGACCTCACAATGACCAGAGATGAGGCATCATCATGCAACGTGGTACTCGACGACGCGCTGCACGCCGTTGCGCAATTGCGTGTCGCAGCGCAGCAGGTGAATGCGAGTTCAGCCATGATGTTTTTCACAGGCCTGCACAGTCTGTTGACCGTGGTGGCCCAGCGCCGGGTGATTCTTGCTGCCACCCGGGTGGAATCGGTGAAGGCTCGTCTGCATGCAAGGGGAGTCGCCATTCATCAATGGGTGGAGCATGGCCGAGCCCAGCGTGCCGCGATCGATCAGTTGCTTCCTGCCGACCATTCGTGATTTCTGTGCCGGATTCTCGTACAGAGATTAGTCGAACTCCATGATGCAGTTACACCTTCAGACCGATAACGATGGCATGATGAGCTTAGAAGTCAACTATACAAGATATTGGGGGCTGCGGGCTCTTCCGTTCGACAACGTGCCGGATCCGCGATTCTACGTCTCCTGTTCACAGCATGAGGCGGCACACCAGTGGTTGAGTTATGGGGTTCAGACAGGTAAAGGCATGCTCCTGCTTACCGGTGACATCGGGTGCGGGAAAACACTGCTGAGTCGTCGCCTGATCGTCGGGATGACGCCGACTCGATATGATGTTGCGCTCGTCGCCAATCCTGCCTTATCTCCATCTGAATTGCTGGATGAGGTGTTGTCTCAGTTCGGGCTTGAGCCTGTGCGATCGAAAGCAGGGCGATTGCAGATACTGAATGAGCGTCTGGAATTAAATGCGCAACGTGGGATCCACTCGGTGTTGATCGTGGATGAAGCGCAATCAATTGAAAAAAACAAAGGATTTGAAGATCTCCGCTTGCTGACAAACTTTCAGCTCAACGATCGATTTCTGATGACGATTGTTCTGATCGGTCAGCCGGAATTGCGTCACCGCGTCGCAGGAATTCCGCAGTTGAACCAGCGAATCGCGGTTCGTGCGCATCTGGGTCCCTTCACGGCAGAGGAGACGACGTTGTATATCGCATCTCGCATGGGGGCTGCGACAGATCGGACAGATGTATTTACGAAAGAAGCGGTTGCAGCCATATACGAACAGAGCAAAGGGATCGGGCGGCTGATTAACGCCCTATGTGATCAATGTCTCTTTGCCGGAGCGATCGAGCACGCTGTACAGGTTGATGATCGGCTTGTTCGGCAGGTCGGGCAAGTCAAATGATGGATGCTCGAATATTCTCCAAGGATGTTCTCCGGGTATGAACGAATACAGCTCGACAGACTGGTACTGCATTGCGCAGAAACAATTGACGGGCGTGGCTCTAGCTGTGCAGCAGGAAGACGAACTCGACCTGGAAGCCTTGTCTGCCCTCGCGTCGGAGATTACGGGGGAGCTTAAGCGAAGCGATCAATTGCTTATTCAGGCTATGAGCGGCCCTGCAGGCCCTCCGTTAATCACGAATCTCGTGAATGTTGGGATATTGGCAACGACGGTCGGTGCGAGGCTGGGGTATCACGGGAAGGAGCTGGATCGGCTGACATTTGCAGGGCTTCTGCACGATATTGGCCTCTTTGCCGTGCCGCAGTCATTAATTACAAAGTCGGGCCGGTTGACTCATGATGAACGTACGCTCATTGAACAACATCCCGAACTCGGCTATCAAACGATTCGAAAGGCTGGTCAGAAATACGACTGGTTGGCACAAGTGGTGCGCCAGGCACATGAGCGATGGAACGGACAAGGGTATCCGAACAAGTTGAATGGGCGCCAAATCTGTGAGTTCGCCCAAATCATCGGCGTAGTAGACATCTTTGACGCCCTCGTGAGCCCTCGCGGGTATCGACGCCGATTCTTTCCGCACGAGGCGGTGCGAGAATTGATTGTAGCGGAACGGACGGCGTTTCCTCGCGAAGTCGTGAAAGCCTTGGTTGAACAGCTGTCAGCCTATCCATTGGGTACGTCTGTACGATTAACCACCGGAGAGGTTGGGTCGGTCATGCGAGTCAATGCGCGCTACCCGCTCCGTCCAGTTGTATGGATTGAGGGCGATGCAGCCTATGGCCAGGAGAGGCGGCAGCTCGATTTAAGCCGCACCCCTCTCGTGACGATCATCGAAACATTGGAGCCTCCTGACGTCGCGCGTCTATCGTTTCAGGCAAATGGGACGCAGGCCAAGACCCCTGATGTCGTTTCCTCGGCATCCGATCAGTTTACGTCGCTCTTGGAAGGCTTAGACGCGCTTGCGAGTGCGATTCAAGGTGCCGTCGAGTCCAGGGCTTCTGCCCTGAAGGGTGAGGCTGTATCGTGTTCTGACGAACATCGATGCATAGACCGGCCTTCTGCGCAGGGGTCTGCGGATATCAGTTTTGAAAAGGAAGTGGTTGGGTTATTCGCCCTAGAAGCGCATGAATGGCTAGCACAAATTCAGACCGCAGTGAGACAGCTCGCTGAAGGGACCAATGGGACGGTGCGCTCGAAGCTCTACGGGATTCTCTTGCAGGGCATTACCAATCTTGCCAAATCTGCTTCGACAGCGCAGCTTCAGACTATCGCGCAGATGGCTTCGAATCTGCTTCCGATTCTCCATGATGTTCGGCGGCCAGAGCCACGTGCGATAGCGGCAGTGCTCCAGTCGCTTCAGGAAGGGTTGGACCGGATCAGTCTGGCCGTGCGTGCCCTAGCAGGAGACCGCGCGGGCGAACCTGCTGGACATGACAATGTTCTGGTAGAAACGGTGAGTGATTCGTTGACGGCTCTTCCTGCCGCTGCGATGGAGCATCCTGTGACTTCCCAGTTGCAGGGGCAGCCGATCGCGAGTTCCAGTGCCACGCTCATTCAAGCTCTCCGAGACCTGCAGCAGGCTCGTGCGCGGTCAACGCAGCCGGTCCGCGATGTGTTGGAAGCTGTGATTCAGCGAGCCGAGCGGGAAGCAGAGCTTCTTGATGTCGCCGGTGTCGGGCGCATTTTAGCAGAGCTTGACCGGCTCGACGACGCGTTTCTTCAGGAAATCCGTCGACGAGTTCCAATCATCAGTTTCACACTCATACAGTTACGAGGGAGCGACCCGACTCATGTTGTGTTGGCGTCTCAGCTTGATCCTATTCTCAAACAGATCGAGGCTCTCTACGATTTGGCTAGCCAAGTGCAGGCGACGATGATCATGATGTTTTTACATGGGCTTCGATCCTTTCTTGTGGTAGCGGCCTACCGAAATAATTCGACCATCGCGCAACGATTGGAAAGCGTTGAGGCGAGGATTCATGCATTGATTCCGATGACGGAGCAGTGGAGTAATATCGGGCGTGTTGAACGCTCGGCTATTAGTGAGATCTTGGCAGTCTAGCCTGTAGTGTTCATACTGGTTTGCAAGAAACCAGGCAGGCCCCAAGCGAGGTAGGTATATTTGACACGTTATGTTGACTGAACAGCGAGCGCTTCAGCCGTTGTGCTCGTCGTCGTGGTGTTTTAGTTGTTGCCGTAGAAGTCTGTGTCAATAATAGGGCTAGAATCGGTGTCAGGTGGTGTGTCAACAGTCGAGTACATTGTCCTCTGGCGCGAGTCTCAACAACACACGCTTTGCAGCGTGCAGCATCCTTTCAGGTACCTAGACCAGCGACAGAAAATTATGCTGATCATCTACAATGAAGAGGTTCTCATCCTATACACCGTTCTAAAGAAGACGGTAGGGGCGTACAAATTTCTTGCAGACAAGGACTTAGGTAATGAGCGTGGGGGTGTATGCTTTTCACGCCAGTATCTGACGTGATCGACTAGTAGGCTGTTGATAAACAAGCCTTGTGAAACGGGTTCACTGTAATGGCCGCGCTGACTCAGCTCCATGGTTAATGAATTGTGTGTCAGTCATGGAGTTTGAGCCGTCCATCTCCTTCTCTCCGCTATCCTTCGCATATTCCCAATTACTGTGTGCTTCATCTAGGCTGGAACATGTAGTAATTTTTCAAGCCGTTTCAGATTCAGCAGCCATCCTATTACTGAGGCGACCATCAAATAGTGCATAGTGCGTAGTTCATCACGCGGCATAGCGAACCTGTTGCTCACGAAACAGGTGGGTGAGCACCGGCGGTTGCTTCTGGCGCCGATACAAATGGCTGCGCACGGTGGCCATGAGTTCGGTTCGGTTGGTCGGCCGGCTCTTGCCGAGCCCGTTCGTCTTGACGTCCTGGTTCAGCCACTCATCGGGGTTCAGTTCCGGACAGTCGCCCGGCATCCGAAGGAGCCGCAGTCGCGACGAGTGTATGGCGGTAAAGCGCGGGGCTGTTCCGGATCGGTGCACCGGATGCCCGTCCACAATCAGATAGATCCTGCCGTCACGCTGCTTGAGCAGCCGCTGCATGAACTCCGCAAAGACGGGGGCCTTGAATTTGCCCTGAAATACCATGAAGGCACGCGCGCCCGTGTTCGTGATGGCCGAGATCATGTTGCACCCGAAGCGCTGGCCCGTGGCCCGTATCACAGGAGTGCGTCCCCCCGGCGCATAGCTTGTCCCGGTCACATGGTCACGGCGCAGCTTCATTTCGTCGCCCCAATAAATGGCGGCGGGCTCCCGCTTGGCCTGCCGGGCAATCGCCAGGTATTCCTATTTCAGCCACCGCGCGATGGCCGCATCGTTCCTCTCGTAGGCGCGCCGCACTGGCTTCTGCGGGCTCACGCCCCAAGCCCGGAGGTAGCGCCCCACGGTGACGAGCGAGCCCTCGATCCCGTATTCCCGCGCAATCAGGCTCGCGACCGCGGCCCGCGTCCAGAGATAGAATGGCCGCTTCAGCTGAGCGGGCAGCTTGCCGACGATCAGCGAGCGGATGCGTCCGGCCCGCGTCGCGTTCAGGCGCCCTTCCCCTGGGCGTCGCCCCCGGCGCTTGAGCGTGAGCGCCCGCAGGCTCGCCCTGAATGTGTGCGCCGCGTCCGTCTGTGACATCCCGCCGCGGCCCGCCTGCACCACCTGCCGACGCAACAGGTGCAGCGCCGACGGCTCCAATGTCCTGGCATCCATTCGTCTGGGCATGCCAGCTGAATAGCATACGACGCACTATTTAGTGAACTGATC